>JAQYVW010000123.1 GCA_030145325.1 Desulfurivibrionaceae bacterium | reverse complement strand
AGTGGCCGGAGTGAGCGGCAAGGCCGCCCGTCCCGAGCGGAGCCGGGTCGTGCGAGCCGCCGTCGGCGCGCGGAGGCATGGATAAAGAGGGAGGCGGAGCCGACCTTCCTTGAAACAGCTGGGAGCTCTCGCGAATTTTTTATAACAGTAAGGTCGGTCGAAGAGTTCTATAACCCATACCTGAGAGGTCGGGGGCGAGCAACACGGGCAAGGATTTGCCGTGTTGCCTGACTTTGTCAAAAAAAAATATGCCGCCACAATATAAACTGTTCACCATCAATATCTATGACCACCAGGCAGCGGAGGAAGAACTGAATCGCTTCCTGCGTTCTGTGCGGGTGCTGGCGATTCAAAAGGAGTTGGTCGTGCAAGGGGAGCGGGTCTGCTGGGCCTTTGCGGTGGAATACCTAGAGGATGTCGCGGTGACGGCTGCGTTCGGTTCCGCTAAGGACGGCCGTAAGAGGATCGATTATCGGGAGTTATTGCCGCCCGAGGACTTTGCTATCTTTGCCCGCCTCCGCGAATGGCGTAAGGAGGTTGCCGATCGGGAGGCGGTGCCGGTTTACACGGTGTTCACCAACGAGCAACTGGCCAGAATCGCCGGGGAACGGGTCATGACCATCGCCGCTCTCTCTGCCCTTGACGGGGTGGGCGAGGCCCGACTGAGTAAGTATGGTGAGGCGGTGGTTGCCCTGGTTCGCGACCTCCATGAACAACAACGTCAGGCAACTTCATGAAACGGGTCGGCAACCTCTATGAGCGGATCGCCGAGCCGGATAACCTGCGGCTTGCCTTTCTGAAGGCGGCCCGGGGCAAGCAGGATCGGCCGGAGGTGATTGATTTCCGCGCCCACCTTGCCGATAATATCAAAAAAATATATGCAGAACTCGTGGCTGAGCAGCCGGATATCGGCCACTATCGTTTCTTTGAGGTTCGCGATCCCAAAAGGCGGACGATCTGTGCAGCCTCTTTCCGCGAACGGGTGCTGCACCATGCAATCATGCATATCTGTGAGCCGGTGCTGGAGCGGTATGCGATCTTTGATTCCTACGCCTGTCGGCCCGGTAAAGGAAGCCGCAAGGCGGTGGCCAGAGCCAAACTTTTTGTGGAGCGCTCCTCCTGGTACCTGAAGCTTGATATCCGCAAATACTTTGACTCCATCGACCATGATGTTTTGTTGGCCCAACTTGGTCGCCGCTTTAAGGATAAACGGTTGCTCGCTCTCTTTGCCAAGTTGCTGGCCACCTATCACACCGTCCCTGGGAAAGGGCTGCCCATCGGCAACCTGGTTTCTCAGCACCTGGCCAATTTTCACCTGGGTGAGTTGGATCATTGGCTCAAGGAGGTACGAGGCTGCAAGGATTATCTGCGCTATATGGATGATTTTGTTCTTTTCGGTAACGATAAAAAATTGTTGCGGGAGGAACTTGTCGCCATTGCCCAGTTTCTTGCCACCCGACTGGGGCTGCGCTTGAAGGATAATATCCAGCTGAATCGTTGTCGCCAGGGGCTGCCGTTTCTCGGTTATCGCCTCTTTCCCGCCCGGATTCGGTTGCTTCCGGCCAGCAGGGCACGTTTTGTCCAACGGTTCAGGGAGTATGAGCAGTTGGCGGCGCAGGGCGTCTGGTCGGAGCAGGGTCTGGCCCGCCACATGGAGCCATTAATTGATTTTACGCGGGTGGCGGATGCCACGTCCTTTCGGCGTGGGGTTATAGCTGCCCATGGGGTTTCGTCTTGAGGCGCCAACCGCGTCAATCGCGGTGGCAGCTGGAACAACACCCCCAGGAACGTGCGAGCCGCGAACCGCAACAGGAACTCTCCTGGCAACCGCAACTCCAACCTGGGTTTCCGGCTTGTTCTCCCAGCTCACCGGGCGGCATGGAAATGCCGCCTGCTGAACCGGACGAGATCCTGTCCCGATTGAAGGCACTTTCAATGCGTTTTCCTCCGGGCAAATATTGTAAGGCCGGGATGGGGCTGGTAGCCTAAGCATTTTTTTAAGCGAAGGTCCCTTTTCTGGTTTTGTGGCGAGAATTTTAGCAAAATACTGGAGTACCCAATAGCAATGAAGCATTTGTTGTTTTCTGCTTGGGATTTTTTTGTTTGTTGCCTGCATTGTCGGCGTACTGTACGGGTGGCAAGCCGTTACCTTTTAACGGCCATCCTGTAAAAAAGGGCAAGCGAGTGGCCCTGATTATCTGCAATCATGACACAACTGCAATGCATGGTCTCTTGAAGCGTTTGGATTTTGAGATGTATCTATTGTTTTTGGATATAGATGAAACCGACATGAGATCTAGCGTTAAGAAATTTTCCAGTATAGCCAAGGGGGCGGAGTGAGGCTGTGAGCTACCTCGATGGACGGGATTAGGTTTTTGTAAGTTATGTGGAGTGAAAGAATGAAACGCCTGTTGTTGCTTTGGCATATTGTTGTTTTTGTGTTTTTTCTTGTGCCGTATGGCCATTGCGCGGATGGCACGCGCAGGATTGAGCCAACGCCGAGGCCTGCAAAACAATTAACTGATTTTGGCGTCTATAAGGCTTTGATCATCGGTATCAATGATTATAATGATACGAAGATTCGCAAATTGAAGACAGCGGTGAAAGATGCTGAGGCCATGGCTGAGGTGCTGGGGAAGGAGTATGGATTCTCTGAGATTACCTTGTTGCGTAATAAGGCGGCGAGCAAGGAATCGATATACAATGCCCTGCGCAATCTGGCGGAAACTACCGATGAGAATGATTCGGTGCTGATCTATTATGCCGGTCACGGTGAACTGGACCGAGTGTATAAGGACGGGTGGTGGGTGCCTGTCGATGCTGGTTTTGGCGATAACTTGTCATACTTGTCCAATACCGAAGTGCAGAAGGCACTTCGTAGTATGAAAGCCCGCCATGTGTTGCTGGTCTCAGATTCCTGCTATGCCGGGACCTTGTTTGGAACGGGACGATCTATTTCTCGGGCGGCAAAACTACAGGACGAAAGGTATTATCTTGGTTTGTATCAGGAGCAGAGTCGTTGGGGGATAACTTCTGGAAATAAGGAGCCGGTGTCAGACGACGGCAGCGAAGGGCACTCGGTGTTTGCCTACCAGTTACTCAAGGAGTTGAAGAAAACCTCCCAGCCTTATTTTTCAGCCCGAAATCTTTATGACCGTATTGCGCCTATTATCGGAAACAACTCAGAGCAGACTCCTATATGCCAACCGATCCGCAACACCGGGGATCAGGGTGGGGAGTTTGTTTTTGTGCGGGTAGCGTCTGTCGGCGAGACTCCGCTGTTACCACCGGAGTCAGTGTCTATGTCTGATTATGACTCGGTAATTGCTGCACGTAATGCCGCCAAGGATCAGTGGGAAGCTTGGCAGAGAAAGATGGCGGAGAATTATGCCACGGTTGAGAAGTATGACCGGAGTGAAGTGCTGAAACCTGAGGAAAAGAAAAATGCTTGGCAAAAATTTCTCGCATCCTATGAAGCTGATAACCCTTATTCGCCGGTAGACGAGAGCCTGCGTGATAAGGCCGGGAAGCGTATGGAGTTTTGGGCGACAACGATGGCATCGGAACCGGTTGCCGATGTTTCATCTTCCGATAGTACAAAGCAATCACTCCCTGCGACCTACACCGACTCAGTGACTGGGATGGAGTTTGTGTATGTTGAGGGCGGCACCCTGTTTGACAAAGGCCTCGCCCTTTACCGTGAGCAAAAATACGAGGAAGCGTGCATTGTCCTGAGAGAGTACCTCGTCAAGGAACCCAAGGGCAGCATGGCCCCCAACGCCCAGTTCTTGCTCGGCAACAGCTTGTTTGAGCATCGGGAGTATGAATATGCGATTATTGAATACCAGAAGGTGGTCGCCGACTACCCCAAGCACGACCAGGCCCTGGCGGCACTGCTCAAACAAGGGCTCTCCTTTGAGCGGTTGAAAGACAACGATACCGCCAAGCTGGTGTACCAGAAGCTGCTTGAGGATTTCCCCAAAAGTGAGCAGGCGAGAACAGCCAAACGATGGCTTGAGAAAAGCCGTGAGTCTTACAGGCAAGAACAGCAGGCGAGTGCGGCCAAGAAGCCAGGAAGCCCGAGCGTTTCTTCCGGTAAAGAGAAGAATTCTCCGCCTGCGACTTACACCGACCCGGTGACCTTTCCGGGCAATGTATTGGCGACGTATGCCAAAATGACAAAGCGAGAAAAATTGTCAAATATATTCGGTAAGGATGTGAGTGAAGATACTGTGAATACAGTAGATGCCTTTTTTGATGCATTTGGAAAGCAATATCCTGACCGAGCAGCAGCGAAACGGCCTGGGGCGAACAAGGCTCATATTTACTTGCCATTTAGCTTGCGTGGTTCTTCCAAAGAAGAGATGTGTGTTGAGATGAGAGTTCATGGAAACGGCAATTTGTTGTCTAAGAGCAAAAACTGTGAAGACTATAAGTTGAAACAGGAGGCAGTTCATTTCTCGAGTCGTTATTTAATGTTTGGAACTGAATTGACGGAAGGTGCTGATTTACTCTGCTGTGATTTTGGGAAAGCTGGGGATGTGGAAAAGTGGAATGTATGTAAAAAAGTTGAAGAAAATGGTGCATTAACGATATGGCCTTATGATTGGGAATTCTATAAGAATGGCAGAGTAGATTCTTATGACCGTGTGAGAGGTGATTCTTATAATTATAAGGTCTTTCCTGAAGATGTTAGTATTAACTCAGGGAATAATGTGAGTTTTGTTGCTGAGCTCCCAGATGATTACACTAAAGGATCTAGTGATGATTTTATCATGATAAGGGGGGTGGGGAATGATTACTATCACAGGCTGACGACTCAAGAAGTTGGCGGCGTATTCCGTCAGATGATCCCGTTTCGGTTGCCAATCGGTGAATATCAATTTGTTTTGACCAAGCCAAGCAGCAAAATTCTTTTTTGGGGGAAGGAGCAGGCAATATGGACTTCAGAGTTTATGATAACAGACCAAGATGATAATTTACTGAAGAAAATGAACTGGGTAAGGTTACCAGAGCTTAGAGCGGAAGACAGGAATAAATTTTAAACAAACAACACCCTCACCACCCATAATAAGTCTTCATCTTTTCCAACACCCGTTTCACACACTCGCCGGCATGGCGGTTGCCGTCCCCGGCATGGGGAAAGACTGCGGAAATCACATAGGTCTGCTGATCCGGGGCGGTGATGTAGCTGATAAACC
>JAQYVW010000122.1 GCA_030145325.1 Desulfurivibrionaceae bacterium | reverse complement strand
GAAATCGTGCATCAGGGGCGCGCCGAGCCTTGCCGCGCAACCGTTGATGGCGGCGATACCGGGGATCACCTCGATGGTGAGGTTGTCGTTGCGCTCCCGGGCCATCTCGAAAACCAGCCCGGCCATGGCGTAGATGCCGGGGTCGCCGCCGGAAACCAGCGCCACTTTTTTACCGGTGGCAGCAAGCTCAAGGCATTGGCGGGCGCGGTCAACTTCCTTCATCATCTGCGAAGAGACCACTTCTTTGCCCTCAAGCAACTCCGGGATCAAATCCAGATAGGTCTGATAACCGACCACCACTTGCGAAGCCGCAATGGCATCGGTGGCTGCGGGGGTGATATGTTTCAGGCCGCCGGGGCCGGTGCCGACCACGTAGAGTGTGCCTGGGCCACTGCTATGGTTACATCCTTCCATTTCATTTTCCTGACTAAAAGTTTATCGCTGTCGGCACTGAGCAGCGCCGCCGGTTCGGCAACGCCCTTGGCGCCGGTGGCACGCATCACCGCATCCGAGCGGCTGACATCGGCGACACCGTTGAGTTGATCCTTATTATAAAAATCGATCCGCAACTTTCTCGACTCGGCAAAGGCCAAAAGCCCTGCTTCGTCGGCCTTGAGGTCGATGGAGGCGAGGTTGCGAACCGCCTGCTCGGCAAGGCCATGCTGGGCCAGGGCCTCAACAAAAACCGCCTCGATGTCGGTGGCCGAGGTGTTACGATTGCACCCCATGCCGACCACCAGATTGCGGGGGATGAGGCGCAGGGCGTCCGACTCCACGCCGACTCGGTTTGAAATCAGGCAATCGGCCTCGGCAGGGTTAGCGACAATACCAAAATCGTCGGGCAACGGCAAGCCGGGAAGATCGGAACAGACCCGCAACCTGCCATTATTGACCAATTTGGCGCTGGCCTGGGTGAGCTTTTCGTGATCAGCAACCGCCAGACCCTGCTCCCGCGCCCAGAGATCAAGGGCGGTATGGCCCAAGGTATCGGAAGCGGTGGTGATCACCGCTTGGCCGTTGGTGATTGTTGCAACTTCATGGGCCAATTCGTTGCCGCCGCCCAGATGGCCGGAAAGGAGGCTGATGGCAAAGCGCCCCTTTTCATCCAGAACCACCACGCAGGGGTCGCTTTTTTTGTCCTTGATCAGCGGCGCGATCAATCGCACCACGATCCCCGTTGCCATCACGAAAATAAAGCCGTCATACTGCAACCAGAGTTGGGGCAGCAGTTCGCCCAGGCCGGTGCGGGCCTCGATCACCGTGGCCTCGGGCAGCCCTTGGGCGATTTGAACCGCCAGCCGTTGGCCGCCGTCGGTCACCGCCAGCAGCACAATCTTCTTGGGCGATTCAGGCCTCGCGGCAGCCATGGGCGAAATCCTTGTCATAGAGTTTCGAGACCGCCGACAAATCGCCCTGGCCGAACGTCTCGCCCACGGCGATGATCGCGGTCTTGGTGATTCCCGCTTCCTTCACCTGCTCGGCGATATCGGCAATGGTGCCGCGAAGCACCCGCTCTTCAGGCCATGAAACCTTTTCCACCACCGATACCGGGGTGGTCTCCGGGTAGCCGCCCGCAAGCAGATCAGCCACCACCTTATCGATCATCCCGACACTGAGCAGGATCAACATGGTCGCCTGATGGCTGGCCAAACTGGGCAGATCCTCGCCCTCCGGCACCGGGGTACGCCCGGCGCGGCGGGTGATAATCACGGTTTGCGACACCTCGGGCAAAGTCAACTCGGCTTTCAGTGTTGCGGCAGTGGCGGTGGCGGAACTCACCCCCGGCACCACCAGATAGGGAATCTCCAGCTTGTCCAGCTCCTGCATCTGCTCGCGGATCGCCCCGTAGATGGCCGGGTCACCGGTATGAAGCCGCACCACTTTTTTCCCTTCTCGCCAGGCATCGGCCATCAGCGTTATGATCTCGTCGAGATGAAGGGGCGCTGAGTCATGCACCTCACCATCGAGATTTTCCACCAGCCGTTTCGGCACCAGACTACCGGCAAAAACCACCAGCTCCGCCTCGGCCAAAAGCCGCTGTCCCTTAACGGTGATCAACTCCGGGTCGCCGGGCCCTGCGCCGACAAAATGAATGGGATTTTGCTCACTCATCCTATTTCCTCACGATGATGGTGGAAAAGTAATGCGGCTCTTCCTTGACCGCCGCTGCCCAGTCCCGCCGCACCCGCTGATCGCTGCGGCTGGATCGCTCCACCAGCACCGCCTTGTCCAGGAGATCAAGCTCGGTGAGGAGCCCCACCACCTTGCCCATCACCCGATGCACCTTCATCATCACCACGGTGTCGAACTGTTCCAGAGTCTCGCGCAACTGGCCGTTTTCAAAGGTGGCCGGGACAACCACCATCCGGTCGTCGCCCAGGCAGAGGGGCTGATTCACCGCCGCCGCCGATGCGCCGATGGAAGAAACTCCGGGGACGATGGAGATCGGCAGGTTCGGCACGGTCTTCAGCAGGGTATCGCAGACATAGAAGCCGGTGGAATAGATGGCCGGATCACCCAGGGTCGGGAAGGCAACATCGATCCCGGCCTCAAGTTTTGCCAGAATCGCCTCGGCAGCCGCTTTCCAGGCCGCTTCCACCTCGGCATCCACCGATTCACCCATCCGAATCTTCTTCATGGGGAAATGATGCTCCAAAATTTCCTTACCCTCGGTGGAAACCGAACCGGCCAGGATCGTAAGCGCAGTGCTTTCGCCGTTTTGATGCGCCTTGGGCACAAACCACACCGGGCATTTCTCTAAAAGACGCGCCGCCTTCAGGGTCATCAATTCCGGATCCCCCGGCCCCACGCCGATTACATAAAACTGTCCTCTCATTTTTCTCCCACCATGATGGCTATCGAATTCATATCTTTTTTACTGTTTTCAGGGAAAGTCCGTCGTTGGACGGAGATTTCGCTGATTGTCACATTCAGCCCCTGCCCGTGCAGCAGCGGAGGCGCTTCATTCTTGGTTTTCTCGATCACCCCGTTCACCACCAGCCGCCCACCTTTGGGCAGCCGGGAAGCGGCAAGTTGGATGATCTCGGCCAGATTGCCGCCGCTGCCGCCGACAAAGACCCGGTCAGGCACAGGCAAGTCCACCAACGGTGCCGGAGCCTCGCCGTCGATGACGGTGAGGTTATAGACCGCAAACTTCCGGCAATTGGCACGAATATTTTGTAATTCTTCCGGGTTCCGCTCAATGGCGAAAACCTGCAATTCCGGGCAGAGCCGCGCCGCTTCAAGGCCCACCGAGCCGCTCCCTGCGCCAACGTCCCAAAAGACGCCGGATTCAGGCAGCCGCAACTGATGCAGACTTGCCGCCCGCACCTCAGCCTTGGTGATCAATCCCCGGCTGTGGTGGATCTCTTCTTCGCCAAGGCCGAAAGCGATGTCAGTGACCGCCTTACGAACAAGCCGCTTAAGCAGCATGACGTTCAAATCGGCAAAGCGGCGGTCAGCAATCTCGGCAAGTGTGCCGCAGGTGATCCGCTCATCGTCTGTGCCAAGGTTTTCACCCACCCAAACCGTATAGCCCTGCGCCGTTTCCTCATCACCAATCCCAGCACAGGCAGCCAGAACCGCTTTCGCCACCATGTCCGGCGAATTAGTGCGGTCGGTGAAACAGAACACCTTGTCGTGCGCCATCACCCGAGCGGCCACCCCATGCGCCTCGCGGCCATGGAGACTGAGGACAAAAACATCGTCCCAAGGCACGTTGAAACGAGCGCAGGCCACCTGCAAAGAGGACAAAGCAGGAAGAACGACAACCTTATCGGCGCCGAATCTCTCCAACAAGGTACGGCCAATCCCGAAAAAGAGCGGGTCGCCGCTGGCCAGCACCGCCACATCTTTTTTAACTAACCGCTCAGCCACCATGGCCAGGGTCTGCGCCACCGGGGCGATGGGGATGATCTCCTGCTCATATCCCTCAAGCAAAGGCTGATGACGGCTGGAAGCAACCACACAATCGCAATTATTGATGATCTCCCGTTGCTGCAAATCAAGCTCTTCGCCGGGGCCAATGCCGATCAAAAAAATCTTACACACGGGTCACCACCTTGCCGTGACCATCCACCAGATAGAGACTCACCGGCAGCCCGGAGGTTTTTTCCGCATACCCCTTAGCCGCTCGGCAAACCGCCTCGACAACATCAGCGCGATCCATGGCCTTCAGCCGCTCGTAAATCTCACGGGCGGTATTAACCCCGGCCAGCTTCGCCCGCACCTCCGAAGACACGCCCAGTTTCGCCAAAAAATCCACCGCCTCGCCCGCCTCCAAAGCACCATGCCGGACATGGGTCTGGGGAATCTCCATGGCCCCCTTCATCACCTTGGCCCACATGGCGCTCAAGTGAATCCCGGCAAAACCATGCTTGGCTGCTTCTTGAAGCGAGAACTCCAGATAATCACCCATCATCGCGTACGCTTCCTCTGGCAGATCAAGCACTTCCTGCGCGCCCCGCTCAGAGGTGCGGCCAGTGGAAAGAACGATCTCGTTGATCCCCAGCTCCCGTGCCACATTCATCGAGGTGGAGATGGTGGCAGTCCAAGCCTCGGCAGAAACCGGACGAACGATGCCGGTGGTGCCGAGAATAGACAACCCGCCGATAATCCCCAATCGATAATTGAGAGTCTTCTTCGCCAACTCCTCGCCAGCCGGAACCGAAACCGTGATCTCTATACCACCGGGGCAATTGCAGGCCGCCAGCGCCTCAGCCACCGCCTCACAAATCATCTGCCGAGGCACCGGGTTGATGGCAGGCTCACCCACCGGAACCGCCAGCCCCGGCTTGGTCACCCGCCCCACCCCAACTCCGGCACGAAGGATGATTTTCCGATCCTGATCAAGCAGCACCGCGTCTTCCGCAACATCCACAGCCTCAAACCGCCGCGCCTCGGCAACAATCTCAGCCCCATTGGTAACATCCGGATCATCCCCGGCATCCTTCACCACCGAGGCCAAAGCGACACCACTATCAACCAGACAACGGCATAGCTCAAAACCCACCCGGCTCCCATCAGGAAAAGGAATCTCCACCCGCTCAGCGCACTCACTCAACAGAGCAAGAGTCGCCGCCGAGGCCGCCGCCGCCGCACAAGCGCCAGTGGTATATCCAGATCGGAGCCGTTTCGCCATTCTTTCCTTCCTATTCCTCAGCCGCCAGCCGCAACAAAGCATTAACAATCGCCGCCGCCACCGGACTAC
>JAQYVW010000002.1 GCA_030145325.1 Desulfurivibrionaceae bacterium | reverse complement strand
ATCAGGTAAGCGAGCATACGAGACTCCGAGGCATGCGAAAAAAATAAGCGCAGGCATATGTTTGATATCGGAGTCTCCACTTCGTTTCGCTTACCTCCGAGCATTATTTTTTGAACATAACGCAGAGATCGGGCAGGTAGCGAAACTGTGAGACTCCGAAAAGACCATTTATGGACAGACACTAACTGACTGCCAAACTTTTGTGCTTAACCATGGGTAGTGGTACAATCCTCTGTTGCTCATCTATTATTTACAAAATGAGCAGAATTAATGGCAAATATCCCACATTCCCAAGAGCCAACACTAACATAACCCACCCAAGAAACAACTGCCCGGCAGAGCAGGCACCGACAGGATGCCCAGTTCAAGAATTTAGCAAGACATCTTCAAGGAGAAAGGATGGCGACCCCACAAGAGGCTGTAATGACTGCCTGGCCAAGAAGAAACCACCTTAGCAAACTACGCTTATCGATCCAGACCGCCTTCACCTTGTTCTGCATCTTTTGCGGTTACCGCTTCTACCTCTTTACCCTCTGGGCCAGTGGCAGATCAGAGCTATTTGTGCCCCGCCCTCCAGCCATTGAGGCCTTTCTGCCCATCAGCGGCCTGGTCGGTTGCAAGCGGTTGCTACTCACCGGCGCCTATGATGATATCCATCCCGCCGGACTCACCATCTTTATCGCCGCGCTGTTGATCTCCCTGCTATTTCGCAAGGGTTTTTGCGGGTGGATCTGCCCGGTGGGTTTCACCTCCAATCTGGTTGAGAAGCTGGCCCTGAAATTAAAGACCCTCAGGAGTCCCCCGACCTGGCTTGACCTCCCCCTGCTCTCGCTTAAATATCTATTACTGGCATTCTTTGTTTTTTTGATTTTATTCAAGATGGATCTGCAGGCCATTGAAGCGTTTAACCGCTCTCCCTATAATCTGGTGGTTGACGCCAAGATGTTACTTTTTTTCCTCAAACCCAGCCCCATGACCATCGGGGTGTTGGTCTTTCTCGTCGTGGTCTCCTTTTTTAGCCGAAACGCCTGGTGCCGTTATTTATGCCCATACGGAGCGTTACTGGGTATTGTCACCTTGCTCAGTCCGCTTCGGATCACCAGGAAGCAAGAACTTTGTATTAATTGCCACCAATGCGCAAAGATCTGCCCCGGCTCCATTGAGGTGGCAACCAAAGAATCCATCAACAGCCCCCAATGCATCGGCTGTCTGGAGTGCGTGGCGGCATGCCCGGTTGAGGGGTGCCTGGGGGTTGCAAGCTCTGCGCAGCGACAATTGCCACCCCTGCTGATCCCCATGGGCATCCTGACCGTTTTTTTTACCTTATGGGCTTGGGCGCGGTTAAGCGGTCACTGGCAGCAACAAATCCCCATGGACATTTTGAAGGTTTACTATCAACAACTGGGGTTATAAAAGGAGACAAGTAATGAAAAATGACCAACAACTAATCTGCCACTGTTTCGGCTACACGGAAGATGATATCCGCAAGGATGCCAAGATCCACGGCCATTCTCTGATCATGGCCAAGATCAGAGCCGCCAAACAGGCGGGCGGGTGCAACTGCGCCACCACCAACCCCAAGGGCAGATGATGTCTGGCCGAGGTTCACCAGGTGGTGAACAATACCTTGCCCGGCAACTAGAACTCTTCACCCCCGCCGGCAATCTGCCGGATCTCTAACAACCTTGCTCCGCAATAAAACTTCGCCACCAATTCCCCTTCCATGTTATAAAACTGAGATCAAATCTTCATCCACTAACCCATGCCAACGGCCTTGCCGCCGTTTCCACAACCAACGAGAAAACCAATGTCCCAGCCAGCCGCCCCCACCGTTTTCGACCCCTGCGACCGTGGTCGCACCGCCTCCCCGGCAGGACTTGACGCCATCTTCCGCCCCAACTCGGTGGCGGTGATCGGCGCTTCCAACCGCCCAGGCAGTGTGGGCCGCTCGGTATTCAAAAACATCATTGACGCTGATTTCCCCGGTACCATCTATCCGGTAAACCCTAAAGCGCGCTCGGTATGCGGAGTACGGGCCTATGCTTCCATCAGTGAAATCCCTGACCCGGTGGATATGGCCATCCTCATTGTCCCAGCCGCCAGCACTCCGGCGGTGGCACGTGAAGCTGCCGCCAAAGGGGTGAAGGGGATCATCGTTATCTCGGCGGGATTCAGGGAGGTGGGCCAGGAAGGGGCAGAGATTGAACGGGAACTAATTGAGATCTGCGAGGCCAACAATATTAGGCTGGTGGGCCCCAACTGCCTAGGGATCATCAACACCGATCCCCAGGTGCGATTGAACGCAAGCTTCGCCCGCCGTACTGCCAACCCCGGCAACATCGCCTTTGTCAGCCAATCTGGAGCGTTATGCACTGCCGTGCTTGATTTTGCCGCCAAGAACAATATGGGCTTTTCCAAATTCATCTCAGTGGGCAATAAGGCAGATATCGGCGAACTGGCCCTGATCCGCTACCTGCACGCCGACCCGCAGACCAAGATCATCATGATGTATGTGGAAGAACTGCGCCACGGCTTCGAGTTTGTCGAAACCGTGCGCGAGATCACCGGCGGTGATAACCCCACCCCCATTTTGGTGATCAAATCCGGGCAGACCGCCGAGGGTGCCGAAGCGGCAAGCTCGCACACCGGCTCTCTGGCCGGCTCGGAAATGGTCTACACCGCCCTCTTCCAACAGGCCGGGGTGTTCCGAGTGCAAACCATCGAGGAATTGTTCGATTATGCTTTAGCCTTCGGCAACCAGCCCCTGCCGAAAGGGAACCGGATGGCGATTATCACCAATGCCGGCGGCCCCGGCATCATCGCCACCGATGTTACCATCCACTCCGGCCTGACCCTGGCCAAATTCAGCGATGAAACCACCGAAACCCTGCGCCAACACCTGCCCAGCGCCGCCAACATCCATAATCCAGTGGATGTCATCGGCGACGCCCGCTCGGGACGCTACCAATCAGCCCTGGCCGCCGTCCTTAATGATGACAATGTCGACGGGGTAATTTTCATCCTCACCCCCCAATCCATGACCGATATCGAAGCCACCGCCCAGGTTATCCCGCCTTTGGCCAAGGCCAGTGGCAAACCCGTGGTGGCTTCCTTCATGGGCTTGATGGATGTCAGCAAGGGCGCGGAAATCTTGCAACAGAACGGTATTCCCCATTACCATTTCCCGGAAACTGCCACCCGCGCCATGTCGGCCCTCTACCAGCATACCCAGTGGATAGCCCGCGCCCATCATCAAGAATTCGAGATCAAGGTTGACCGCAACCGCGCCAGACAAGTGATTAATGCCGCCCTGGCAAAAGGAAAAAAATATCTCGGCGAGGTGGAGGGCAACGAGATTCTCGCCGCCTATGGCTTCCCGGTCCTGCCGGCCCGACTGGTCACCAACCCGGAGGAGGCGGCTGCGGCGGTGAGCGAATTCGGCCCTTGCGCCTTCAAGATCGTCTCGCCGCAGATCATCCACAAATCGGACGTGGGTGGAGTGCAGGTGGGGATCAACACCCCAGAGGAAGCAGCCAGCGCCTATGAGAAAATGCTGGCAACGGTGCTTAGCCACCAGCCCGAGGCGGAAATCACCGGCATCTATGCCCAACAGATGGCAACGCCCGGCGTGGAGGTCATCCTGGGAATCAAGCGTTACCGACTCTTCGGGCCATTGCTGATGTTCGGCCTGGGCGGGATCTTTGTGGAAATCTTCAAGGATGTGAGTTTTAGGCTGGCCCCCATCCGCTATAATGGAGCGCGGTTCATGGTCCGCTCCATCAAGGCTTTCCCCATGCTCGACGGCGCTCGTGGCGCCAAGCCCTGCGATGTGGAGACTCTGGAACACTGCCTACTGAGACTGTCGGCCCTGGCCACCGACAACCCGGAGATTGCCGAGTTAGACATCAACCCGCTGATGGTTCACCCCCAGGGGCAAGGCTGCTCGGTGGCCGACTGCCGCATTCTCCTTGACCCCCGGCATAGTTGTCCGGCACCAAAGTAAGATCAGGGCCGGGCTCGACTGTTGGCTGCGAAGCCCGGCCAGAACGAAGAGCTGAAACATTCTCATCCCCTTCCCCCTGTTCAACCCGCAGTATCCCCCCAACGCAAAAAACAAACCACTGATGATGCAATCAACCTGTCAGGTTGATTGCATCATCAATCAGCACAATTTGTAAAAGTGACAGGTAATCCATTGATAGAGTGCGGCGAACAAATAAAAAGGTAGACAAAAACAAATTAATAAGATGAAATAGATCCTACTAAAATTCAAAAAGGTATGTATTTTGGATAGATATCTATTACCAACAACACAACCACTTTCCAAACGGAACTATTACTAATAAATTGATTTCTTTGTTTCATAACTCAATCTTCTTACCACTTAAGTTTAACATTTCGCTCTTTTAGTTATCAACTATCAACAAACAATACCACTAGATACACTTGCAATATCTTTCTGGGAAAACAGCATGGGCAGAATATTTTTAATCTTAAGCTCAATCTACCTATTGCTCGGCAACGCGCTACCTGTATCGGCATTGGACTATATTGCAGTACAAGAATACCACCTGCTCCACCCTGAACAGATTGCAATTACCAAGCAATTCAACACCATCGTTCAACAGGCCGGCGTTCCCCTGGCAAAAGATATTCAAAAAAAACCGGTCCGCATCGTCTTCATCTATCCCGGCAAACAAGTTTCCGACTACTGGCGGCGAAGTGTAACCTCATTTGCCCGGCGGATGGATGAAATCGGCATCCGTTATGAAATCATTGAACACTTCACCAAGGTCTCTGAACTACGCCTTCAAGAGCGACAACTCCAATCCGCCATTGCCCAAGACCCTGATTACCTTGTCTACACCTTAGACGTGATGCGGCACAAAAAACTCATCGAACGGATCATCAGCAAAGGTCGCCCCAAACTCATCCTACAAAATATAACCACCCCCATCCGTGACTGGGAAGGCAAGCAGCCCTTCCTGTATGTTGGCTTTGACCATGCCACCGGCACCACGGAGTTTCTGGCCAAACAACTACTGCAACGTACCGGCGGCAACGGGGAATATGCCATGCTCTATTTCACTCCGGGATATGTCAGCACCATGCGCGGCGACACCCTCATCCATCACCTGCAAGAACATTCCAACCATCGCCTGGTGGCTTCCTACTATACGGATGGACAACGTGCAAAATCCAAAGCTGCCGCTTTGGAAATCATCAAGGAGCATGATGTCAAGTTTATCTACACCTGCGCCACCGATACGGCGTTCGGGGTCATTGACGCCCTGCGCGAAACCGGCAAGTTAGGGAAAATCATGGTCAATGGGTGGGGAGGCGGCAGTAAAGAACTTTCAGCCATCAGCAATGGTGAAATGGATCTTACCGTCATGCGCATGAACGACGATAACGGCGTGGCCATGGCCGAAGCGGTACGACTAGACCTTGAACAGAAGAGCAACAGGATTCCGACCATCTATAGTGGCGACTTTACCCTTATCGAGAAAGGGATCACCGAGGATGCCCTCCGCCGACTGAAGGCGAGGGCTTTTCGATATTCAGGAAAGGAGTGAGCTCTTTTGAGGGCTGAGATGAGCATAATTTTACTCTTTGCTCACCAACCCATTACCAAGAGAACAGATTGAACAATGCAAGCGACAACAAACAACCACCAATTACATTCCCGCAGCCTATCCACCGTAATTGGCTTATATTTTCTGATTTTTTTCCTGACCTGTTCCCTTGCTGGCCTCCTCTGGACCTATATAACGGCCAACCAGTTGATTGGTCAGCAATTATCAAACACTTTTAAACAACGACTTGCCATTGCCGAAAACATTCTTTCCCATCAGGAAAAATTGATCCTCTATTCTCTGCGAGCAATCAAAAGCAACAAAGCTCTTTCCGAAAAAATTTCCCAAGGTGACCCCGCTGCCACCCGGAAAGTATTGATTTACCTGCTGGACTCAATCGATGATTTCCCCTTGGATATTCTCTACTTTGCCAGGCACGACAACAACGTTATCGCCGACGCCAGCTCGCCATTTTTCAAAGCAGCTCCGATCCTGCCCCTGATTGCCGAAAAACAGCTTTCCCTGCTTGCCAAGGGAGCCCTCATCCGCCTTAACAACAACGGCACCGATCTCACCGTCCTGGTCAGGGCGATCACCCTCACCAGAGAGGAAACGGGTAAGGTTCTCGGCACGCTGTTCGGAGGGGTGGTCATCAATGATAACATGTCACTTTTTGAACAAATACGGAGGGAAACGGATTCCAAGGCCGTGCTATTCTTGGCCGACGGTGCTTTTGTCGGCGCAACGGAGAGGAAGGAATCCGCCACCACGCAAACCATGTGGGACTCCGCCCGTCTCCCGACAAAAGAAATCCTCTTCGGCTCCACAGGTATCAGCCATACCCCCACAGGATTGATCTTGAGCGCCAGAAAGATCACTTTTCAAGGGGCAGCAACCAATGTCACAATTGTCTTTGCAATCACGGACAAGATCCTCTCCGACCTCAGAAATTCATACCTCCAGAAAGGAATTGCCCTGATCCTTGGCGCCTTTATTTTCCTCTTACTGTCGATCGTTGTGGTCAGACGCTTCACCTTTGCCCCCCTGCATTGTTTATTGAAATATTCGGATGACATCTCCGGCGGCAAGATGGAATCCAACTACCATCCAGGGAAAATTAAAGAGTTCAACCAGCTTGGTAAGGCCATGGAAAATATGGTGACAAGCCTGCAGGATACCCATCAACAGCTACTAACAGATATTGCCGCCCGCCAACAAGCCGAAAAGGCACGCCGTGAGAGTGAAGTGCATTTTCGCACCTTGATTGAAACAATCCCCGACCTGATCTGGCTCAAAGACCCACAAGGCATCTACCTTGCCTGTAATCCCAGGTTTGAACAGTTCCTGGGGGCAACGCAAGAGGAGATTGTCGGCAAAACCGATTATGACTTTTTTGATAAGGAATTGGCCGACTTTTTCAGAAAACATGATGCCGCAGCCATTGCTAACAGTAAGCCCAGCATCAACGAAGAGGTCATTACCTTTGCCAGCGATGGTCACCAGGAAGAGATTGAAACCATCAAAACACCGATGCTGGCAAGTGATGGTTCTCTGGTTGGAGTCCTGGGCATTGCCCGTAACATCACCGACCGCAAAAAGGCGGAAGAAGAAAAGATAAACCTGGAGTCTCGCCTCCAGCAAGCGCAAAAAATGGAAGCGATTGGCACCTTGGCCGGTGGCATCGCCCACGACTTTAACAATATCCTGGGAGCAATTCTAGGTTATGCTGAAATAGCCAGGGAAGACAGCCAGGAAGGCTCTACCATCGGCAAATGTTTAAACAAGGTCTTGCAAGCAGGCCTTCGTGCCAAAGAGCTGGTGAAACAAATTCTCGCCTTCAGTCGTCTGGCGGAAAACCAGTGCATCCCCCTGCAACCAGCCAGTATTGTCAAGGAAGCGATCAAAATGCTGCGCCCGACATTACCCACCACCATTGAGATCAAACAAAATATATCGGCAAAAACCGGTCTTGTTTTAGCCGATCCCACCCAGCTCAATCAAATACTGATGAACCTCTGCACCAATGCCTTCCATGCCATGGAAAAAACCGGCGGCAAACTCGATATTTCATTAAAGGAAATAAACCTCGGCCCTGAAGACCTAACCCATGAACCCAACATTGCGCCGGGCAATTTTATCCATCTCTCCATCCAGGATTCTGGACCAGGAATACCGGCAGCCATAAGAGATAAAATCTTTGACCCCTATTTCACCACCAAAGAGACCGGCAAGGGTACCGGCATGGGGCTCTCCATTGTCCATGGGATTGTAAAGAGCTATGGCGGGTTTATCTCTCTGCACAGTGAACCTGACCAAGAAACCGCTTTTAATGTGTTCTTGCCGGTACTTGCCAAGGAAGTGCGACAGCAAATCGAGATTGCCGACCAGGCACCAAGGGGCAACGAAAGAATCCTCTTTATAGATGATGAAGAGATACTGGTGGAAATCGGCAAGGAAATCCTCGGTAGACTTGGCTACCAGGTAACCGGCAGCACCGACAGCCTGAAGGCCCTCAATACCTTCCTGAAACAACCAGATCAATTTGATCTGGTTATCACCGACCAGACCATGCCGGGCATGACCGGTGCCGAACTCGCAACAAAAATGATGCAAGTCCGCCCTGACCTTCCCATTATACTCTGCACCGGCTACAGCACGATTATCTCCGAGGAACAAGCGAAGGCCATGGGCATCAAGGAATTTGTCCTCAAGCCACTGGCAAAGGAGGATATTGCCATCTTGATACGAAAGGTGCTGGACTCGAAATAAGCTGCGAAACAGCCAATAAAACCTTGAAGATCACGACTCACTACCCTCACAAAGCTGCACATCCTTTTTTGTAAGCAGCAACGAGCAAATCCTTATCCTTTTTCTTATCGAGTTCCCGTTCCCCCCGCCGACAAATGGCCCGCCCCTGTTCAGGATCGCCCAGATCGGTGAGAACAATGGCGAGCATCTCCAGATAGACACGTAGCTCCTGGGGATACTCCTCGGCTATTTTTTCAAGATCGACCATGGCCTCAGCATACCGCCCCCGCGCCCGCTTACTAGTTGCAATGGCGTAATAGGGGGAGTTACTGACACCAAAGCCGCCACTGGCAAAGACATCACCGGTAAGCTCGGCCATGAGCCGAACCAGGGCCGGGGCAAAAATCAAACCGGCGGCGACAAAACAGAGCATAGCCGAGAGCAAAGATGCAACCCCGGCAACACCAGGCGTGGCAGTAATAATAAGATGACGACCAACCACCACCGCCCCGGCGGCAAGCAGGAACCGCACCACCAGCCTGCTCACCATTTTCCGAACCTCGATCATCGCCTTCCTCCCCCCATCATCCCCATAACAGTTTCACCGCAAAGACCAGCATCATCACGGTGACGAAACGGCGGATAAAAACATTGCCGCCCTTAACACTGGCATTGGCACCGAGCCTTGCCCCCAGAGCATTACCAAGCCCTAGGACAATCCCTAAACCATAATCCACCTTACCGTTAGAAATGAAGATTCCCAAGGCGAAAATGGTAAAAATCATAACCACAAATACCTTGATCGCATTGCCCCGCACCAGATCGTGACCGGTGAGCGCCATCCCCGCCAGGAGCAGAAACCCTACCCCGGCTTGAATAAAGCCGCCATAGAGACCGATACAAAAAAATGCGGCCAAGATCGCTACCCAGCGCAGGAATGAATAGCCCTGGTCACTAACCGTAAACGCTTCTTTAGGTTTATAAAGGGAGACAAAGGTCATCACCACCATAAAAATGGCCAGCCAACGCCGGAAGGCCTCATCACCCATCCCCACCGCCCAATGCGCCCCCAACAACGCCCCAACCACCGCCGGCACCGACACAATCATCGCAAAACGCCAGGGGAAAACCCCATGGGAATGGAACTTACTAACCCCGGCAATACTTTGCAGAAAGATGCCCAGACGGTTGGTGCCATTGGCCACCGCCCCCGGCAAACCCATGAAGATCAACAGCGGCAAGGTAAGAAAGGAACCGCCGCCAGCTACGGTATTAATGAAACCAGCGAGAACACCGATCACCAACAGGGCGGCAAGCTGGAAGGAGTATGAATCAAGCATGGGATTTCACCAAAAATTCTGGGAGAATGCGGGACAGAGTTACCAAAATCACCTGCACCAAGGTAAACGCCCACGCATCAAGATAGCAAACCTAAAAACCAATCCACAAAAGAACCGAGAAGTTTGACAAAAAGAATTTCGCTCGGTAGGTTCATCGCCGGTCGTCCATCAAGTCGACACAATAATCTCAAAGGAACCAGAGCAAATGGAATTCGAATCTTTTGAACAGGCGCTCACCATCTGCATAGAAGAGGAAGAAGGCAGCGAGTTACAGGAAGCGGCCATGTTTTACTGCATCGACAACGCTCCCCCTGCCCTCAAGGAGCAGATCAAGGAACAATTTCTCGCCGCCAAGAAAGAGAAATCGTCGTGTGGCTGCGGCTCTTGCCATAATCACGACCATGACCACGGCAAGAGCGATTAAAGGTGATATCGCGTAAATAATAGCGAAAAATAACGCCGTTATCCGCCCTCTGCTCAAAAAAAAACCCTCAATGTAAAATAATTCCCTTTCCTGTTTGACAAAAAGCCAAGAGTACCGGTAACTTATATATATGGTCAGAATAAACGGCCATAACTCTTCAGGGGGGAGAGAGAAAATGGAATTTGCATCATTCGAACAAGCGTTGGCGGTATGTATTAATGCCGGGGACGGAACAGACGAACAAGAAGAAGCCATGCATTACTGTGTCGAACATGCGCCGCCCGAACTCAGAGAAGAAATAAAACGCCAGTTCCTGGCCGCCAAAGAGGCCCGCGCTCTGGGTGCTTGCAGCCATGACCATCACAGCTGCAATTGCGGTTGTGACTAAGCCGCAACCAACTTACTCGACCTGCTCAAAATCATCGTAAAACCGTTGGGGAATCCGATGGTTATTGAACGACTCTTCCTTGAGAGCCGGGCAATCAACCAATCGCCAAAGTTCGGAAACCCGATCCTGGCCGGAAACGCGATGGCGTAATCCCCAAAAGGGAAAGCTGGATTTACGCGCCCAGGCCAACTCGATATAGAGCAACTCAATGCAGTTGATCAAGACGATGATACCGATGATGGTGCTGAAACCGATGTAGTTATGGAAGGCGTCTGGCTCAAAATATGGCGACTGCGGGAGGATATAACCGTACGAGTACCAGTGAAAAACCAAACAATCAGCTAAAACGGTGAGGAAAAGGATCTTCAATAAGCCCTTGGCCTGCCTGAACACCCGCTCTTTGGACTCCAACTCGGCGCACAGCCGCTTCGCCTCGGCCTCGTCATCCATCACCGCCTCATAGCCGATGAAGCGAATCCACAGTTGATACGCCTTCTCGCGCTCCTTGAAATAACCGCCAAAAAAGAAACTGAAGATACTGGTCAATGCCGCTGAAGAGATTAGAAACGGCTCTGGACTATACATACCCACCTCGTTTGCTGATTAATATTGATGGCGGCGCCAGCAATATTAGCAAATTCATTATTGCTGTTCAAACTTCCCCAATTGATACAGACGCACCTTGTTACTGCGCGGAAACTCCCTTTTCAAGAGCATCTTGAGTAATTTGGGGAGCCCTGTGGTTGCCACCCGAAACTCGTTTTGCTCAAACCCGTCTTCAACAACCAGCAACTCAGCTGCCGTCAATTTGACAATCACCAGTGAACGATCACGCTTATAGGTTCGCAGATCAATGGCGTGGCCCAGGGGCAGTTTCTTTATTTTTTCCCGGAGAGCGGGGATAAGAGCTGATTTATCAAGCATTAGCATCCTGCCACAAAAAGAACTCCTTCTTTACTGTCTTGCCCGCAACCTACCATAAACAAGTTCTCATTGCCGCCCCTAAGCCCTCCGACAAAACCGTCCTCGCCGCTTCACTTTTGTAAGCTTTGCAACAAAACCATCTTCCCGCCCACCCCCCTCCCTCCACCCTAAGAAGACCACCACCAAGCCCCCAACCATCTGTAACAACAGAGAAAGAACTAAAGAGCACGCCAATGGCACACCCATTGCTCTTAGCAGGAGACAAACAAACATCCTCAAGCAGGGCAAGGGAGCCAGCATGGAAGCCGTAATTTACGAAGAACGCACCGAACAGATCCACCGCAAAGGCGACAAGCCATTTGCCTTGTCCTGCGACAAAGAAAGCCTGGCCGGGGCGGTGAGCCAACGGGCCTGCGTTTTCTGTGGCTCACGGGTGGTGCTCTATCCCATCGCCGACGCCCTTCATCTGGTGCATGGCCCCATCGGCTGCGCCGTCTACACCTGGGATATCCGTGGTGCCCTCTCTTCAGGTCCAGAACTGCACCGATTGAGCTTTTCCACCGATATCCAAGAACGCGACGTTATCTTCGGCGGCGAGCAGAAGCTTTACCAAGCCCTCATCGAACTCATCGACCGCCACCAACCCAAGGCAGCCTTTGTCTACTCCACCTGCATTGTCGGCATCATCGGCGACGATTTGGAAGCGGTATGTAAAAAAGTTTCCGCCGAAAAAGGAATCCCGGTGCTGCCCGTGCAGTCGGAAGGTTTCAAGGGCAATAAACGGGCCGGATACGCTGCCGCCTGCGAAGCCATGAACAAGCTGGTGGGGATGGGCGACACCAAAGGAATATCCAAACACTCCATCAACATCCTTGGCGACTTCAATCTGGCCGGTGAGATCTGGCTGGTGCGGGAATACTTTGAAAAGATCGGCGTCCAAGTGGTGGCCAACATCACCGGCGACGGGCGAGTGGGCGATATCCAACGCGCCCACGGCGCGGCCCTGAATCTGGTCCAGTGCTCCGGCGCCACCATGGACCTGGCCAATATGATGAAAAAACGGTTCGGGACTCCCAACCTGCGGGTCTCTTACTTTGGCGTCGAAGACATGGCGGAGGCGTTGTACGCAGTGGCGGATTTCTTCAAAGACGAGGAGATCATGGCCCGCACCCGGCAACTGGTTGCCGACGAGGTCAAGGGGCTCCAGGCGGAATTAAATGAATACCGCCGGGAACTCACCGGCAAGAAGGCAGCCATCTATGTGGGCGGGGCCTTCAAGGCCTTCTCGCTGATCAAAGCCTTTCGTCTCCTGGGCATGGACGTGGTGATGGTGGGTTCCCAAACCGGCACCAACGAGGATTACGAGGAGCTGGCTGAGATCTGCGACCCCGGCACCATCATCGTCGATGATTCCAACCCCTTGGAACTCTCCTCCTTCCTCAAAGAAAAAGATGTGGACATCTTCGTGGGCGGGGTCAAGGAACGACCCATCGCTTACAAGCTGGGGGTTGCCTTCTGCGATCACAACCATGAACGGAAAGAAATCTTGGCCGGTTTTGCCGGGATGCGCAACTTCGCCCGCGAGGTTCATGCCTCGGTTATGAGCCCAGTCTGGCGCTTCGTACCCCGTAAATCACCCGGCAATAGCGCATCTGCTGTGTCTTCGGCCTGATCCGCATAGCGCCCGCTATAGCAGACACGCCTCTTCCTTGCATCTGCACCATTGCCTGGCGATTTACTCATGCGAATTTACCGACTGGACCCACCGGACATAACCGGACATAAGCAGACAGACCATACAGGGACAATACAAGGAAACACACTATGACCACCATGACCTATAAGAAAAAATATGTCTCCACCACCAACGCCTGCAAACTCTGCCGCCCCTTAGGGGCCATGATCGCTTTTCGCGGCATTGAGGGCGCAGTGCCCTTCCTGCACGGCTCGCAAGGTTGCGCCACTTACATGCGTCGCTACATCATCAGCCATTTCAATGAGCCCATCGATATCGCCTCGTCATCATTGGGCGAAAAAAATGCCATCTACGGCGGTGGCGCCAACATCAAGCAGGGGCTGAGCAACGTTATCAATAAATTTCAGCCCAGTCTGGTGGGTATCGCCACCACCTGCCTCACCGAAACCATCGGCGATGACGTCCACATGCTCCTCCATCAGTTTTGCGCCGAAGCCAAGGGGCAAACGCTGCCCGAGATGGTTCATGTTTCCACCCCCAGCTATGACGGCACCCATATCGAAGGATTCCACGGCGCGGTGCGGGCGGCGGTGGACTCCCTTGCGACAGCGGGTCACCCCTCAGAAACAGTAAACCTGCTGCCCGGCTTCATTTCCCCAGCCGACATCCGTTACCTGCAAGAGATCATGGCGGACTTTGCCCTGCCCACCGTCATCCTCCCGGACATCTCCGATACCCTGGATGGCCCGGCCTTAAGGAAATACGAGATGATCCCCGGCGGCGGCACCACCATCAACGAGATCAAGAGCATGGGAACGGCCCAAGCCACCATCGAGTTCGGTCGCACCGTGAACGAGAAACTCTCATCGGGCCTGCTGCTCAATGATCGCTTCGACATTCCTTGTACCCGCCTGGGGTTACCAATGGGCTTACGGGAAACAGATCTCTTCTTTGCTGAGCTTGAAACAATCAGCGGCAAAACCACTCCAGAAAAATACAGCCGTGAACGGGGCCGCTACGTAGACAGCTTCGTGGATGGCCACAAGTATGTGTTCGGCAAACGGGCCATTGTCTACGGCGAAGAAGATTTCGTGGTGGGACTCACCGCCCTTTTGGTGGAATTCGGTATCAAACCGGTGCTCTGCGCTTCCGGCGGCAAATCAGGAAAACTCACCGCAGCCATCGCTGCCGTCAGCGACGACATCCTTAAGGAACAACCCCTGGTTCGCGAAGGGATGGATTTCTTCGAGATCGCCGAAGAAGCGGAAAGCCTCGCCCCGGATCTGCTCATCGGCCACAGCAAAGGTTATCCGCTGGCCAAGAAACTGAACATCCCTCTGCTCAGGGTGGGATTCCCTGTCCATGACCGACTTGGTGGCCAGCGTATCCTCCACCTTGGTTACCGGGGCGCCCAAATGCTTTTTGATCAGATCGTTAACAGTGTCATCGAACAAAAACAGGATTCTTCATCCGTTGGTTATTCATACATGTAAAGCGAGGAGATTATCATGACTCACCCAGCTACCATCGACGTAAATCGCCACCCTTGTTTCAACGCCAAAGTTAAAGGCCAGTATGGACGCGTCCATCTGCCGGTGGCGCCCAAGTGCAATATCAAATGTAACTACTGCAACCGCAAGTATGACTGCGTCAACGAATCGCGGCCTGGGGTGACCAGTTCGGTGCTCAACCCGCATCAGGCCTTGGAATATATGGAAAAGGTACTGGCCAAGGAACCACGGATCACGGTGGCCGGGATTGCTGGCCCCGGCGACCCCTTTGCCAATGCCGACGAGACCCTCACCACCATGCGGCTGATCCGCAACCGCTTCCCGGAGCTGATTCTTTGCCTGGCCAGTAACGGCATGAACCTTGCGCCCTACGCTGAAGAGATCGCCGCCATCGGTGTTTCCCACGTCACCGTCACCATCAATGCCGTAGATCCCACCATCAGCGCCAAGATCTACAGCTGGGTAAAAGATGGCAAGATGGTCTACCGAGGCTTGCAGGGCACAGAACTGCTCCTGGCCCGACAATTGGAATCGGTGCGACTGCTGAAGAAATACGGGGTGACGGTGAAGGTTAACACCATCGTCATCCCCGGCATCAACGATCACCATGTGGAAGCGGTGGCCGCCAAGATGAAGGAACTGGGGGTGGACCTGCTCAATTGCATGGCCATGTTGCCCAACGCTGACACGGTGTTCGAGGATCTCATCGAACCCAGCAAAGAGACCATGGTGGAGCTTCGCCAAAAGGCTGAAAAATACCTGCCGCAGATGCGTCACTGCACCCGCTGCCGGGCCGATGCGGTGGGGCTGCTGGACAATGATCGCACCGAAGAGTTCCGGGGCTGCCTGTCGGCCTGTGCTACTAAACCGGTGAACAAAGCGGCGGTGCGGCCCTATGTGGCGGTGGCGACCATGGAAGGGGTATTGATCAACCAGCATCTGGGCGAGGCGTGGAAGTTACAGATCTGGGAAGAAAAAGATGGCGCCTTTGCCATGGTCGAAGAACGAGACACCCCCCAAGCCGGTGGCGGCGAACAGCGCTGGCAGGGACTTTCCCGGGTGCTGGCAGATTGCCGGGCGGTGTTGGTCCATGGCATTGGTGAGACCCCCGCCAAGATCCTCAAGAAAGCAGGCGTTGAACCCATGGAGATGAGCGGTTTCATTGACCGGGGGTTGGCGGCTGTCTATCGGGGCGAAAGTATCTCTACCTACAAGGCTCGGCGGCGTTCGTGCAGCGAAGGCGCTTGCTCCGGCAGCGGCGGCGGTTGCGGCTGAGTTGACCATGGCAACGCACCATTAGCGGTGCAGACAGAACAAGCAAAGGATGGTACCCCATGCAAATCGCTATTGTCAGCAGTGACAGCCAAACAGTGAACGACCATTTCGGCAAGGCAGAACGTTTTTTGATCTATGAAACAGGTGGGCCAACGCCTGTTTTCATCGAAGAGCGGGCAGTGGCAGCATATTCCACCGGCGACAAGGATCACCCCTACGAAGAGAGCAGGTTTGCTGGCGTCCTTGCCGCCCTTGCCGGTTGCAAGAAGGTGTATTGCACCAAAATCGGCGACAAACCCACCGAGGAACTGGGCAAGGCTGGCATTGAACCGGTAATCTACGCCGGGGCGATTAGAGAAATCAGCTGACCCCCCTGCCCTGCATGGCTTGACCATACCGTTATATTCTTGTATATATAACGGTATGACTAAATCGCATCGCCAGAAAAAACAGCCCGGCAACCCCGGCGAAGGCTACCACTGCCACGGTCGGGCCTGGATCGAAGGTAAGGATGGCACCTTTCTTGGCCATGGGCGGGTGGTGTTGCTGGAACGAATCCGCGAATTCGGCTCCATCTCCAAGGCTGCCAAGTCCATGGAGATGTCCTATAAGCATGCCTGGGATCTGGTTGATTCCATGAACCGGCAGGCCAAGGAACCATTGATGGAAAAGATAAGCGGTGGCAAGGGCGGCGGCGGCACCAAACTCACCCAGGCCGGAGAAGAGGCGATAAATGCCTTCTGGAGCCTGCACGCACGATTGGAGAAATTTCTCGCCGAGGAGAGCAACAAACTGGAGTTTTAGGATGAGACGGTTCACCAAAATCACCGCAACCTCCCTGTTGACCTTGTTCCTTGGAGCTGGCCCGGCAACGGCGGCATCCGTCTCAGTGGCAGTGGCGGCGAACTTCCTCCAAACCCTTGAAAAACTGGTCCCCCTCTTTACCAGGCAAACCGGGATCAAGGTGACCTACAGTTCCTCTTCCACCGGCAAACTTTACGGGCAGCTCAAAAACGGCGCCCCCTACGACATCTTTCTCGCCGCCGATGGCAAACGGCCCGAGCTTCTTTACCAGGCAGGCTTGGCCGAAAAACCGCTGATTTATGCTCGCGGCCGAGTAGTCCTATGGACAAAAGACCAGGCTAACCAAGCAACTGATTGGCAACAGGCGTTGCGCACCGACCAGGGCCGCATCGCCATGGCCAGCCCCGAAGTGGCCCCCTACGGGATGGCCGCCGCCACCGCCCTCAAGGTCACCGGCTTGCGCAAAAGCATGGAATCCCGGCTGGTTTTCGCCCAATCGGCTGGGCAGTCCTTTCAGTACAGCCAACTGGGCGCCACCCGCTTCAGCTTTGCCGCCCTCTCTTATGCCTTAAGTGAAATCGGCCAAAAGGGTCACTACTGGTTGATCCCCCAGGCCCCGCTGGTGGTACAGAAGGGCTGCACCCTTAAAACAGCTGCCGACAATGATGCTGCCAGACGTTTTTGGGAGTTTCTATTTACTAAAGCAGCGGCTGAAATCACTGCGGCCTACGGGTATCGATAAACAAAGGACTGAGGTTTGAGAGAACGCAACCTAAGTCCTCAGTCCTCAGTCCTCAAACCTCAGCCCTCAGCCCTCACAACTCATTACACGAAAAGAAAACACCATGGATCTCACCCCACTCATTCTCTCCGCCAAGCTGGCCCTGATCAGCACTGCCCTGTTGCTGGTGGTGGCGGCACCGCTCACCTATTGCCTGGTTTACTTTCGTTTTCCCGGCAAGTTTCTGGTGGAGGCGCTGATCGGCCTGCCCTTGGTGGTGCCGCCCACGGTGATGGGCTTTTACCTGCTAGTGCTAATGGGGCCTAGCGGGATGCTGGGTAAAGGTTGGCAGGTACTCACCGGCCAACCGCTGGTCTTCACCTTTGTCGGCATCCTCCTTGCCGCCATGGTTCACAGCCTGCCCTATGCGGTGCAACCCCTCAAAACCGCCTATGAACGATTGGACAGTCGCTTGCTAGAGATGGCCCAGGTGCTGGGTTGCACCCCGGTTACCGCCTATTTTCGAGTCATTCTCCCCAACACCATCAGCGGCCTGATCGCTGCCGGGATCCTGGCCTTTGCCCACACCATGGGCGAGTTCGGGGTGATCCTGATGGTGGGCGGCTCCATTCCCGGCAAGACCAAGGTCGCCTCCATCGCCATCTACGAGTACGTGGAAGCGCTGCGCTATCAAGAAGCGTGGATTCTTTCCCTGGCCCTGGTGGCCATCAGTTATGTAATTCTGCTGGTGGTAAACGGACTCAACCGGAGGTCAGCCCATGCCGCTTAACGCCCATCTGGTCAAACGATTCCCCCATTTCACCATCGACGTCGGCTTCACCTGTGAGGCAGGCCAGTTGCTGGCTTTTGTCGGCCCCTCGGGCGCAGGCAAGACCAGTATCATTCGCATGCTGGCCGGTCTGGAAAGGCCCGACACCGGGCTGATCAGCCATGAACAGCGCGACTGGTTCGATAGCGAGCAAGGGCTCAACCTGCCGCCACAGCAACGGCAACTGGGCTACGTCTTTCAGGATCACACCCTTTTCCCGCACTTGAGCGTAGAAAAAAACATCGCCTTCGCCGCCAAAGAACCAGGCCGCGTTGAGGAACTGCTAAACCTTTTTAACATCAGCGAACTGCGCCACCGCAAACCAAATCGCATCTCCGGCGGCGAACGGCAGCGAGCAGCCCTGGCCCAGGCCCTGGCCAGCGACCCCAAGGTGCTGCTGCTGGACGAACCCTTTTCAGCCCTGGACATCCTCACTCGCAAACAGTTACGCAAGGAATTAAAAGGGTTGAAAGCCTCCCTCAAGATCCCGATCCTGCTGGTCACCCACGACCTTGACGAGGCCATGTATCTGGCCGACCATGTTCTCCCCATCGACCGGGGGATAATCACCCGCGACTGGCTGACCCGCACCTCCCCGGACTCATGCCCTAAGGGAAACAACTTGAGCTCTATCTCCATCCCTCGGACTACCCAAACCGGCCAGCTATGACCACCGCTGCGACAAACTAACCTCCCGGCATCTGCCCATCCTTATCCATACCTCTCATCACCAATTCCAAGCTCCAGAAAAACTCTCTTGACACCTACCCCCTCCCCCGTTTACACTAAACACGTTTAACAATAAAACACGTTTACCATCAGGGGACCCATGAACCGCCGCGAAACCACAAAACAGGAAACAAGGCAACTGATTCTCACCGCTGCTCGCAAACTCTTCGAAAAGAAAGGCCCGGAACAGTGCACCATGCGGGACATTGCCACCGAGGCGGGCGTCTCGCCAGCTTCAGTGGTGGTACACTTCAGCAATAAAACCGCACTACTGGAGGTGGCCCTCTATGAAGACATCCAACGTAACATTAGCCAGGCCGTAGCCACCATCCCTCAAGAAGCTTCCCTCCACAACCGGTTCCTCCACATTGCCCAAGCCATGTACAGCTTTTATGACGGCAACCGCGAACTCTACCGAGTGCTGATCCGTGACACGGCCTTTGCCCCCGAGGGATCAAACCCTCACCTGAGCCGGCAACTGGAGCACTATCTACATTTCTTCAGCAATCTAATTGAGGTGGAAAAGGAACGGGGAACAGTTCGGCCCGATACTGACGCAGGTATCGCCGCCTCATCACTGTTCTCACTGTACTTCGGTGTCCTGATGGAGCTCCTCCGCAAACCTGACCTTACGGTGAAGGTAGCCCTGGAGTGGCTTTCAACTAGTATCAATCAACACCTGAACGGCATCCAAACATACGAGCAAGGCGGGAAAGTAGGCGCGGAGGAGAACGCTTTAAGCGACTGGTTCGAGGAATTTTTTATCTACTGACCATCCCGCCACTCCCCATGGCAATGATTAAACCCTGCCAACCGTTAGGGCAGCACAACTATTTGCCATCGCAAGGAGAGTACGCAAATGACAACACTTGACGAAAATACCTTATCGACGTTGCTTACCAACGCAACCGCCCTCAAGTTGATCGAGCCGCATATCTATTCAGTTGGATCTGATGTCGTTGACAGCAACACCTATGACACCAAGTTTGGCAACATTTACGACTGGGTGGCATGCAATCCAATCTACAACAGACTTATCTGGGGTTATTCCATCGAGATATTCGCCTCTCTTGCCCACCGTGCCTTACGATCCAGCCAGAAAGGATTCGTCTTGGACCTTGGCTGCGGCTCGCTGGCTTTTACCGCCAGCACATATCTAAAATATTCCCAGCGACCTGTTGTTTTGGTAGACCAATCGTTAAAAATGCTCAAGATCGCCAAAGCAAGAGTGAGCAACATGAATGGCAAGGTTCCAGACAACATGGTTTTCCTGCACAATGATGCTCTCCACCTGCCATTTCGGGCAAAGAGATTCGAAACCATTATTTCCGAAAATCTATTGCATTGCCTTGATGACACCAGCCAGCTCTTGAGATATTTGCAAAATATTCTGGATGAAAAAGGAAAGATGTATTTTACAACCTTGGTAAAGGGAAATCGCTTTGCGGACAAATACCTTGAAGCCTTAGATAACAAGAAAAAACTGGTTTCAAGAAGTATGGACGACCACCTTACTACTTTCAAGGACCTTAGAATCCCCGTGGAGTATGCCATCAATGGCAACATGGCATCTATCTACTCTGCCAGCCATGGCTACAACGTAGAGACCCCGCCCTCTTTGGCATAAAATATTTACCGACGAGACCTAACCATGAATAAACGATATCTGGTGGCAAACTGGAAATCCCACAAAACCACGAGGGAGGCAGAACAATGGTTGACCATCTTTCTCAAGGTGTACCGGCCAAACCCGCTCCTAGAAGTGATCATCGCCCCTTCCTTTGTCTCTCTAGAACCAATGCAGAGACTGCTGCAAGAACTGGGAACAACCCAGATCTCTCTGGCGAGCCAAGACCTGTCAGCTTTCCCCACCGGTGCCTACACCGGGGCGGTGAGCGCGGCAATGGTGCGAGATCTGGTGGATTATACCTTTGTCGGCCACGCCGAGCGCCGCCGCTATTTTCATGAAACCCATCAGGAGGTTGCCAATAAGGTAACGGAGGCGGTGACGGTGGGAATCACCCCCATCCTCTGTCTGGATCAGCCTTACGCAGCGGCCCAGATCGCGGCCTTAAGCGAAGCAGATGCCGAGAAGGTGATCATCGGCTATGGGCCAGTGGAGGCCATTGGTATTGATATTCCCCAGTCCCTGGAGCTGGTTAGCGAAGTGGTGCAAGAGATCCACGCCCGTCTCCCCCAGCAGCCGATCCTCTATGGTGGCTCCCTAAACGCAGCCAACGCGGCGGCTTATCTAGACATTGATGGAATCGGTGGGGTGATGGCAGGGTCGGCGAGCCTTGACCCGCATGAATTCGCGCGGATCTGGGCAGAACTGTCCTGAGGTTGTACCGCATTTTTGATCAACGACAAGCCCCCCCCAACCTCAAGTCCATCTCAGGATAAGTTCCTGATCTGATCTTCGCTCATCTCCTCTAAACCAAGTTGAGCCAAGCTCCTCCCACTGGCTTTAAAATCAGCGCCATAGATGACATTGGCAAGATTGATAACCGAGTCGATGGCTGGCGTTGCCACCCCGAACTTTCGGCCCAGCTCGGCAAAGGGAACCAAGCCGGTGGGAACATCTTCAATGACATAGCGCAGACCCAGCTTGTCGCCCACCTCTTTAAACATCGGCGCCTTAATCCCCTGATACGAGACATTATTTTGTAGGGCCTGATAGAGATTCTCCCCCTTGGCCCCATAGGTCTTTTCCAACCACTGGACAGCGGTGGGCAACTCCACCCCTAAGGCCTTGGCCACCAGTAAGCGCTCGTTATCCAAGCTCTCCACCAGGGCGGCAATGGAGGGACTGAAGCCATCGATGTAATAATCAAAGGGGGTGCCGGATTCCATCCGACCCATGTTCAACAAGGTCGGGGTGGGATGAAAGAGCATGCCGATATTATCAAGGGAGGTGGCCCAGATCCCACCCTCAGCAAGAACAAATTCCGGAAAAACGCGCTGGATAATCTTTTCAAATCGGGGCAGTTCCACTGCTGGCAGCCCGGAGCAAGCCACCCGCCTTTTTTTACCAAAGATATTCACCACCGCCCCATCACGACGACACGCATAGAGGATGGTCTGAGACTCCACCACCAGCACATCGGCCTGGCAGTTCCCTTCTTGAAAAATCTTCCGAAATTCCAGCGCCCCGCCGGTACGACCGGGGTTAAGGAGGATGATTTGCCCATCTTTTAGATGCGGAATAAGGTCTCTGGCAACATGCTTATGGACATGGGCAGCGGTGGTGCAAATGATAAGTTCCGCGCCATCAATGGCAGCGGCCAGATCCTGGGTGACCAGATCAATTTTTGCCTCCCCGGTCACATCAATCTTGCCCTGCAAGGTGATGGTGTTGTCATTGGCAATAATAGGCGCCAGTTGGCTGTCAGCAATATCATAGATACTGACCTTTTCGCCCAGCAAGGTTAAATGCGCCGCCACCGCCGCCCCAGCATTACCACATCCGATCACCGCAAATTTCGCCATCCCAACCTCCCTGATCCCTATTATTTATCTGCACAGGATATTTTCACCTGCTCAAGAAGAGCTCTCGTGTCACCTCAGCGCTGGCCGAGAAAAGAACAGCAGTAATCCATGACTGCTTTGACCCGGAGGGAAAATTTAGCATTTCCGGGAACCTCAAAAGATTCTCCGCCCTTGATGGTTTGCCAAACCTCTTCACCGGGCAACAACACTTCCAGATCACCAGCCATAATCTCCATCAGCTCCGGAGCATCGGTGTTGAACTCATACTCACCAGGCAACATGATCCCCAGAGTCTTACGGGAACCATCGGGGAAAACAATGGCTCGGCTGGTCACTTTGCCATCAAAGTAGATATTTGCTTTTTTAACGATGGTGACATCCTTAAATTCAGGCATCAATCTCTCCTCTTAATTTCTGATATTATTTTTACTTATCAACCAATAGGTCATCATCCTTGTCCATCCCTCGGCCAAGCCGATAAGAATCAACAATTCCTGCCAACCAACAAATAGCCACGACAAACGTGGCGATATTCAAAAATAGCAGCTGGGAAGGAGTGGTCTGTTTTGCCAACAACCCGGTAATCGCCGCCACATCCAGCGGCACCGCTCCACTTTGTATCTCCCCTAAGATCGACAAAGATATCTCCACCGACTTCACCAGAGAATATCCAATCGCAGCCAGAGAAACACTACCAAAAACAATCCCAAGGCGATACTTCTTCAGAAAAATATGCCCCGCCCCTGGCAAGATAAAAGCAGACAAGAGAGTAGCTTTAATTGCTCTTTTCATTCTTGAAATCCCTGGGCCAAGCTCCAGCAAAGATTCAAATCTGAATCATTTTCTGCCCGAGTTTAGCACATTTTCTGTGTCTACTTTGGGTATTATTACGGGTTGCGATAAAATAAAAACAGCAAAGCTATGAAGTCTCCAGGCTTGGAAACAAGCATAACTTTGCTGTTAAGGGATGGACCGACACTAACGAAACCGACTAATAATCCGTTGGGGCAACAAGCTGATGTTCAGAACTGGTATCCTCACCGCGCACCATGACCAGCAGTTCACCGACCAATTCTTGCATATGAACGGCTTGGCTGTTCAAGTCAGCTGAGGATTCGGCTGACTCTTCGGCAATGGCGGCGTTTTGCTGGGTAACGGAATCTATCTCACTCACCGCCCGGCTTAACTGTTCGAAACCAATGGCCTGCTCATTTGAGCCCGCGGCAATTTCATCAATCAAGGCATTGATCTTTGCAGATATCTCCGCGACCATGCTAAAAGATTCACTGGTGACGGAGACCTGCTGTGAGCCGTTGCTCACCTTAACCTTGGTGCCATCAATCATCTCCGCTGTATTTCGTGCCGCTTCGGCGGCCCGCAAGGCAAGATTTCGCACCTCGTCAGCAACCACGGCAAATCCCGCCCCAGCCTCACCGGCGCGAGCGGCTTCCACGGCTGCATTCAAGGCGAGGAGATTGGTTTGAAAAGCAATCTCATCAATGGTCTTGATGATCTTCGCAGTTTCATCACTGGCTTCGGTTATCTCGACCATGGAGAGAGTCAACTTACCCATCGCCTCATCGGCTTCGACAATGACAGCAGACGCCTCCTGCATAAAGTTTCGCGCCTGAGTAGCACTCTCCGCATTTTTTCTGGTCATGGAGGAGATTTCTTCAAGGGAGGCGGAAGTCTCCTCCAGGGCAGCGGCCTGTTCGCTGGCCCCTTCAGCAAGGGAATGACCGTGGGCCAACACCTGCCCGGAAGTCGAGGCAACATGTGTCGCGCCGCCAGCCATTCGCTCCGCCACCTTGCCAAGCAAATTATTTATTCCGCGAGTAAGAAGAAAAGCAAGCACTCCACCAACAAGAAGCGCCACCAAGGCAGTAAAAGAAACCTTATATCTTGTGGCTCGCGCGGCCTCCACCATAACCTCATCGGTCATGGTTTCTTTTTTTGCCTGCTTGCGAATCTGGTGCAATAACGTCTGCACCTTCTGGAGGGCAGGGGTTGTTGCGGTGGCATAAATCTCGTTGGCCTTACGAATGCCTGCCAGTTGAAGCTCAGTTTCAGTTTTAAGCAACTCCAGCTTCTGTAATGTTTCATCCAGCATAGGGGATGTTTCTGAAGCAAAAACCTTCTTGGCACTGGCCATATCTTTATTTTTCAGGAAACCTTTGATCTGTATCGCCGAGGCATGCATCCGAGCATGCACGGGACCAATGGCATCGAAAACGTCCCGAAATTCCTTACTACCCGCATCATAGGTTTTCTTCGCTTCCTCTGAATGCAACCATTTCCCCATGATGCATTTTTCAGGATCGGTCTGTACATTTTCAAGATCAGCCTTCTGCTCAAGGAGTCCATCCCGAACCCGCCCCGCCCACTTGAGATGGGCAAGCTCAATTTCCAAAATTTTCGAGGGCAAAGAAACATCCGCCGGTTGAAAGTCCTTAGCAATGGCGATGGCCGAAAGATGCAGCTGATAATGCGGCTCTTCCAATGCCTTCAAAAGTGGGGCCAGCGACGGCACCTGTCGTTCCGCCTCCTTGCGACCTTCACCGTAAAGCCATTTACCCATCCCGCATTGATGATCGTCGGTTTGCACGGCAAGAGAGGTAACGGATTCATCGGTTAGAAGCTGATTAACCTTATTTACCCAATTGAGATGATCCACTTCTTTCTGAGCCAGCATCGCATCCAACTGATTACCGCTGATCACGCTTTCCGCATTGCCGACAATATTGCCGACCCCAATATTGGTCAAAGCCCCAACCACCATGAGTAATGCCAAAACCACGGCAAGGGTAAACGCAATCTTTTTACCAATGGTCAAACTGTGCCATTTCATAAATGCTCCTCCAGCCACACATAACGATTATAAAAACAAGGAGTTATAGTCTTTCCCAACGACAACATCCTTAACAGGAACCATTGCACGGTCAAGACACTCTTTTGCCGCTGGCAAAGAGTATTACCCACCAGAAATAAAGCCTGTGCCACCTATGAGCAGGGGAATTCTGACCAAAGATAAGAAAACAACTCAGTTACAATACAGACGTCGCAAACTCTCACTACAACCCCAATAGCCTTACAACAAAACACGGCAAGAAACAATTAGCATTTACATACGTACTCGAAATCGCATTTTGCACCTTGGCAGGAGATCTTATCACTCAATTGGGTATTTGATGTTATGAATTTTTTGACGATTTCGGCACCGACAAATTAATGGAGCGCCATTCCAGAATCATCGCTCATCAACGTAAATTGAACTGAACATTACCCCCGCCCACCACCAAATCATAACCGAACCCTAACCTCTCCCTAACAAAACAGCGCTATTGTTGGTCATGATAAACAGCAAGGATGGATCTAGACGAAACTTACGGAGACAAATCTTATGGCAACAGCAAAAATCCTGGTGGTCGAAGACGAAGAGGATATCCTTGAACTACTCCTATTTTCCATGCGGCGGGACAACTACAACGTGGTGGGAGCCAAGTCTGGTGAGGAGGCGATCACCGTTCTGACCAGAGAGAGATTCGATCTGATCCTTCTGGACATCATGCTGCCGCAAAAAAACGGCTTCGAAGTTTTAAATTTTATCAAGACCACTACTTCCACCGCAGACACGCCGGTGATCCTTCTTTCCGCTCTGACCAACACCGAGACCATCGTCAAAGGGTTAAGCGGCGGGGCAGTGGACTATATCACCAAACCATTCAGCGTAAGCGAACTCTCAGCTCGAGTTAAACTGCACCTACAGGTAAAAACCGCCAACGATGAACTACGCGCATCAGATAAAAAATTACGCCAAACCCTTGCCGCCAAGGAAAAGTTTTTCCGCATCATCGCCCATGATCTCCGGGGCCCGGTTGCTGCCCTGCACGGTTATGCAAAACTCCTCACCAACCGATATCGAAACTGGCCCCAACCCAAACAAGAGAAATGCCTGCAAACCATGGAGGAAACCTCGGCCCATGTTTCCTCTCTACTGGAAAACCTCCTGCAATGGGCACAAAATCAATCCAACAACCTGGGCATGCAACCGGAACCCCTAAACCTGCTGGCCCTCTGCCAGGAAACTGCCACTCCCCTGCACGGAGGCGCATACAACAAAGAGATCCGGATCAACATTGATATCCATCCCGAAGCCACTGTCTACGCCGATCGACAGGCATTGGCCTCTATTTTACGAAACCTTCTAGACAACGCCATTAAATACAGCTCACCCGGCGGCAAAGTCACAATCTCAGCACAACTTGACCATGATCGGGCCGAAATCGCGGTCACCGACTCTGGGGTCGGCATTGATAAAGACGATTTGGATAAACTATTTCGCATCGACGCCAGTCACTCAACCCCCGGCACCAACAACGAAAAAGGAACCGGCCTGGGCCTTACTCTCTGCCGGGAGTTTGTTGAAAAAAACCATGGCCAAATCTCCGTGCAAAGCACACTCGGAGAGGGCAGCTCCTTCATCTTTACCTTGCCCCGCTCCCCATCGCCGGATACATTTAAAAACCTTACGACAGCCAACGACAATCAAACATTCCGCCCTTTTCGGCCACCACCCTATGAACAAAAAAGACTCCCTCACCACCCCGCATAGAGATGAGACCTAAACAGATTCTCGTCGTTGAAGACGAAGAAGACATCCTCGAATTGATCGCCTATAACCTGACCAGAGATGGATACCGTGTCCACGGCGTCACCTCCGGCGAAGAGGGAATTGCTTACGCCTTAAGCGACCATCCCGACCTGGTTCTGCTGGATCTGATGCTGCCGGGAATTAACGGTCTTGAGGTCTGCCGCCGCTTACAAAATAAAGAAGAAACCAGGGATATTCCAATAATGATGGTCACCGCCCGCGGTGAGGAAGCAGATATTGTCGCTGGCCTGGAGATGGGAGCGGATGATTACATGACCAAACCGTTCAGCCCCCGCATCCTGATCGCCCGAGTTAATGCCGTTTTGCGACGCGGAAACCGGCAAGGAACCACTGGGGAAGAAATTATTGCGCACGGCGACCTCACCATCAACCCCACCCGCCACCAAGTACTGGTGGCCGGAAAAGAGACACCACTAACTTCCACCGAATTCCGGCTGCTAATCTTTCTCGCCGCCCGGCCAGGATGGGTCTTTACCCGCGACCAGATCGTTAACGGAATCCACGCAGAAAACTTCGCCGTCACGACCCGTTCCATTGATGTCCAGGTTGTCGGCCTCCGCAAGAAACTTGGTAAAACCGAATATATTGAGACTATTCGTGGGGTTGGCTACCGCTTTAAGGAATAGATCCGCAGAAAAAAATAAATCACCGAAGATTGCGCCGTATTTTTAGTCCTCTTCTTGGAGAGGCCACAGGCGCAGAGCAGCGATATGTAACGGTTGCGCCCACCAAGAAGAGGACTAAAAAGACAAGAAATATTGGATAATTTATTTTTTCCGAGGCCCAAAAATGCGGCGACAACGACTTCTTCTCCAGATAACCCTACCCACGATCCTGATCATCATCGTCGCCATGGCCGGGGCTACCTGGTTTTCCACCACTGCCCTGCAGGACTTTTTTCTGGCCCAAACCAAAGCAGATCTAAAAATAAGGGCGGTGTTGGTGGAAAAACAGATCCACCCTCTCTTTACCCATCTTGATCGGCAAGAATTAAACAACATCTGCCGAAAGATCGGCAGAGAATCCAATACCAGAATCACCATCATTCAGCGGGATGGCAAGGTCATCGCTGATTCGGTGGAGTCGCCGCAGCTGATGGATAACCATGCCGATCGGTTGGAAATCATCGCCGCGCTGGCTGGCCACACCGGCACCTCCGTCAGGTATAGCCATACCCTACAGCGATCTATGCTCTATCTAGCCATACCGCTACCACCTGATACCACCGGCGTCCTCCGTCTATCCATCCCCATTACCGCCATCAATGAAGCACTGCGGGCGACCACCGGCGCCATCATCGGCTGCGCTCTGCTCTTGACCATTCTTGCCGCTCTAATCACCTTTACCGTTTCCCGCCAGATCAGTCGCCCTCTTGAAAAAATGCGGGCCTCAGCCGAGCTTTTCGCCCATGGCAAACCAGCCAAAGAGATCAATCTCCGGGATGAAAAGAATATCTCCATTGAGGTGGCCGATCTAGCCACTGCCCTGAACCGGATGGCGGCGCAACTCAATGAGCGACTGCAAACGGTAACCGGTCAACGCAATCAACTGGAGGCGGTCTTTTCCGGGATGGTCGAGGCCGTGCTGGTGGTGGACACCGAGGAGCGCATCGTTAACATCAATCAGGCGGCAAGCCTTCTCTTGCATGTGGCTGCCAACACCGCCCAAGGCAAACCTATTCTCGAAATCCTCCGCAATGCCGCATTGCTCAATTTTGTTAGAAAAACCCTGACCGCCAGGCAACAATTGGAAGATGATATTGTTCTCCGCCAAGATAACGGTGATATCTACTTTCAAGCCCACGGTGTTTTTCTCCGCGATGCCGACCAGAAAAGAGCGGGCGCCCTCATTGTCCTCAACGACATCACCCGCCTGCGAAAGTTACAAAACATGCGCCGAGACTTTGTCGCCAATGTCTCCCACGAACTTCGCACCCCGATCACCGCCATCAAGGGCTTTGTTGAAACCTTGCAGGATGGGGCCGTCTCCTGCCCCGAAGAAGCCTCACGTTTTCTAACTATCATCCAGCGCCACGCCGATCGTTTAAACGCCATTATCGAAGATCTCCTCTCCCTGTCCAGGGTTGAACAAGAAAATGCCGCTGGCGAGATTGTCATGGAAGAGGGGATGGTCAAAACGATCTTGCAGGATGTCATTGAAACCTGCGGCTGGCAAGCGCGCGCTAAAAACATTACCCTTACCCTGAAATGCTTGGAGTCCCTTACCGCTAATATCAACGGGCCACTACTGGAACAGGCCATCGTCAACCTGGTGATCAATGCGATCAAGTACAGTCAGGAAAACAGCGAAATCAGGCTGGCCGCCCATAGCCAAGAGGATCTTGTCAGCATCAGCGTCAGCGATTCCGGGGTCGGCATCGCCAAAGAACATCTGCCCCACCTCTGCCAACGTTTCTATCGTAGCGACAAAGCCAGAAGCCGCAAACTTGGCGGCACCGGGCTGGGTTTAGCCATCGTCAAACATATTGTCCAGGCCCATCATGGCAGTATCCGCATCGCTAGCACCCCTGGCCAGGGTTCCACCTTCAGCATCGATCTTCCCGCCTGACCCTTCTCGCCGCTTGCCACAAACGCCAAGCCCTGACCAATCCCCAGACATCTACCAACCCATCTCGGCAGCAGCTGAATGCACAACAAAACCACTTTTGTACACAACCCTAACCCTCCTCTAACATGACCCTGGCATTCTAGGGCCAACTTTTAGACAACAACCCACATATAAGATGCAAAAGAAGGAGAGGTTCTAGATGAAATATCCAAGGTTAGTTCTCACTGTGCTGGCAATTACCGCTCTTGTTTTCAATACTGGTTGCAGCAATAATGGCAACCAGCAACAACCGGCCTCCGCCGAACAGAGCCGCTACCTGACCATCAAGGGCTCCGACACCATGGTTCATCTGGTCAGCCAGTGGGCGGAAGAATTCATGAAAAAGGTTCCCACTGCCGATCTCTCGGTCACCGGCGGCGGCTCGGGCACCGGCATCGCCGCTCTCTTGAACAACACCACCGACATCTGTGCCGCCTCCCGCTCCATCAAGAAAAAGGAAATCTCTCTGGCCGCCCAGAAGAACATCCACCCCACCGAGTTTAAGGTGGCCATGGACGGCATCGCCCTGGTGGTTAACCCGGCCAACCCCATCAACCAACTCACCCTGGAGCAGGTCAAAAAAATCTTCACCGGCACGGTGAGCAACTGGCAACAGGTGGGTGGCCCGGATCAACCGATTTTGGTTCTCTCCCGTGAGTCCAGCTCCGGCACCTTTGTTTTCTTTCAGGAACATGTCCTGGCCAAAGCAGACTTCACCCACAATGCCCGCTCCCTGCCCGGCACCTCGGCCATGATTCAAAACATCGCCACCGACATCTGGACCATCGGCTACGCGGGTTTGGGCTACGCCCAGCAAGCAGCGGAGAAGGTCAAGACCCTGGCCATTGCCCCCACCGCCAAGCAACCGGCCATCATCCCTTCGGAAGCCACCATCAATAGCGGCGAATATGCCATTGCCCGCCCCCTCTACCTCTATACCGGCAATGAGCCCACCGGCTTGACCAAGGAATTTCTCGATTACGCTTTGAGCGCTCCGGGCCAAGCCATTGTCCGGCAAGCAGGCTATGTCCCTCTTCAGTAACTTGAACGGAAACCCTAACGTCTTAAGACACCCCTAAAGGTCGAAACATGAACAAGGATCGCGCCATTCAGATAGGTTTTACCGGCATCGCCTCGTCGAGTATTTTGGTGGTGGGACTGATCTTCCTCTTCCTCTTCAAAGAGGCGGTGCCCTTCGTCAAACAGCCGGGTCTGACGGCATTGCTAGACAGCCGATGGATACCGGTCTCCTTTCAGCTGGAGAGATTTGGTATCCTACCCCTGGCAGCAGGAACCCTGCTGGTTACCGGGATCGCCATGCTGGTCAGTGTTCCTCTTTCCGCCTTGGCCGCAGTCTATATCGCCGAGGTGGCCCACCCCCTGGAACGAGAGATCCTGAAACCCTTTATCGAGCTGTTGGCCAGCATCCCCTCGGTGGTGCTGGGATTTTTCGGGCTGGTGGTGCTGGCGCCGTTGATCAAGCAACTCTTTGGCCTCAACAGCGGCCTCAATGCTTTTACCGGCGGCCTGCTCCTGGCCCTGATGGCCATCCCCACCATTGTTTCCGTTTCCGAGGATGCCATCAACTCGGTGCCCACCTCCTTCCGCAACGGTTCCATGGCCCTGGGGGCCAGCCGGATGCAGACCATCTGGCGGGTGGTGGTGCCAGCAGCCCTGCCCGGCATCCTAGGGGCAGTGATGCTGGGCACAGGGCGAGTGATCGGCGAGACCATGGCGGTGCTGATGGTCACCGGCAACGCCGCCTTGATCACCAGCAACCCGCTCTCGCCGGTGCGTACCATGACCGCCTCCATCGCCGCTGAAATGGGCGAGGTGCCCTTCGGTTCCATCCATTATCAAGCTTTATTCTGGGTAGGAATAATTCTCTTACTGATCACCTTCGGTCTTAACTTTGTGGCCCGGCGGGTTTCGGTGCGTTACGGGATGATGCGATGAACAGACAATTAAAAGAAACCATCACCATCCAACTCCTGCGCTTCACCACTTACGCTATCGTCTGCGTAGTGGGTTATATTCTTTTGGATATTATCCGCCACGGACTGCCAGTGCTAAACTGGGCTTTTTTAAGCGAGATGCCGCGCCGGGGCGGCTCTGAGGGTGGGATTTTGCCAGCCATTGTCGGCACCCTCTACCTCACCCTTGGCACCGTGGCCATTGCCCTGCCGGTGGGAATCGGCACCGCTATCTATCTTTCCGAATATGCCGCCCCGGGGCGACTCACCGAGACCATTCGCCTGGCCATCACCACCTTGGCCGGGGTTCCTTCCATCGTCTTCGGTCTCTTTGGCCTGGGCCTCTTCGTCCTCTTCTGTCAATTCGGACCATCATTGTTGGCCGGTAGCCTTACCTTGGCCTGCATGGTTCTCCCCATTATCATCGTCACCAGTGAGGAATCCCTGCGCGCCGTTCCCCAGGCGTTCCGCGAAGCAAGCCTGGCCTTGGGAGCCACCAAGTGGCAGGCAATCCGCACCGCAGTCCTCCCCTATTCCCTGGCTGGGATTATCACCGGCGCCATCCTCGGCATTGGCCGGGCTGCAGGTGAAACCGCGCCCATCCTCCTCACCGTGGCCGCTTTCTTTCTGCCCCGGCTACCCGCCTCGATCTTTGATCAGGTCATGGCCCTACCCTATCATCTTTACATCCTCGCCACCCAACACCCAGACACCACCAAGGTGCTGCCGCTGCAATACGGCACCGCCCTGGCGCTGCTGACCATGGTCTTGGGCTTGAGCCTGGGGGCGATTCTCGTCCGTGTCCATTTCAGGAGAAAATACCAATGGTAAGAGAAGAAACAGCATCACCGTCCGTGGCCATTGAGGTCAACAACCTCTCCTTTTATTACGGAGCCAGTCAGGCCTTGTTTGATATTTCCATCTCCATTCCAGAACGGCAGGTGACAGCGCTCATCGGCCCCTCGGGGTGTGGCAAGTCTACCTTCCTGCGCACCTTGAACCGGATGAATGATATCATCGACGGAACCAAGGTGGAGGGAGATATCCTCATCAACAAGGCAAATATCTACCGGGATAAGATCGACGTGGTTAATTTACGCAAACGGGTGGGGATGGTCTTCCAGAAATCCAATCCCTTCCCCAAGTCGATCTTCGAAAATATCGCCTACGGACCACGCATTCATGGCATAAAAGACAAAGAAAAGTTGGGTGAACTGGTGAAACAGAGCCTGCAACAGGCCGGACTCTGGGAAGAGGTCAAGGATCGCCTGGACAATAACGCGGTGGGCCTCTCCGGCGGTCAGCAGCAACGGCTCTGCATTGCCCGAGCCCTGGCGGTACAACCAGAAATCCTGCTCATGGACGAGCCGGCCTCAGCCTTAGATCCAAAATCCACCGCCCGAGTAGAAGAGTTAATCGATGAACTGAAAACAAAATACACCATCGTCATCGTCACCCACAACATGCAGCAGGCAGCCAGGGTGTCTGATCGTACCGCCTTTTTTTACGAGGGACGACTGGTGGAATTCGGCAAGACCAACCGACTCTTCACCAACCCCAAAGAGAAACAAACCGAAGATTATATCACCGGCCGCTTCGGCTGAGTTTGGAGACCAAGAGATGGCACAGCACCTACAAAGAGAAATAGGCAAACTAAAAAAAGATCTGCTCACCATGGGCGCGGTGGTTGAAGACATGGTCTATCTGGCCACCAAATCCGTGGTGCAGCGCGACACCCGCATGGCCCAGGAAATCATCGCCCGAGATCTCGAAGTGGACGAGATGGAGGTAAGCATTGAGGAGGAGTGCCTGAAAATCCTCGCCCTCCACCAGCCGGTGGCCATCGATCTCCGCTTCATCATCGCCGTGCTCAAGATCAACAGCGATCTCGAACGGGTGGGGGATCTGGCCGTCAATATCGCCGAAAGGTCACTGTTCTTGAGCGGGCAGGAGGATATTGGGCTCGCCTTCAACATCACCGCCATGGCGGAAAAGGTTGAAAAAATGCTGACCCGCAGCATCGACTCTCTGGTTAATCTGGATGTGCCAATGGCCTACCAAGTGCGCACAGAAGACGATGAAGTAGACGCCCTCAACCGGGAGATGTACGAGAAGGTAAAGGAGGTGTTGGGGAGCCACCCAGAGTCAGCAAACTGCCTGCTGCACCTGCTCTCGGTGGGCAGACACCTGGAACGGGTGGCCGATCACGCCACCAATATCGCCGAGGATGTCATCTATCTGGTGGACGCGGAAATCGTTCGCCATACCCCGGAGGATTTCATAGAAAAGCCCTGAAAAATCACCATTAAGGGGCTAGTGGCAACCAAGATGAGCCGCGCCGAAAAGAGGCGGCTGGTCCCGTAACTACTCTTCGCCCTCAGCGCTGGGGATTTCCGCATCCCCCCCCATAACGTCCTCTACCATCTTGGGTTTTTTAGTGCGGATCCCCGGCTTGACCATAATTTCCAAATAAATGGATTCAAGCTGGTTTAATACCGCGTGATCAATTGATTTATTAAGGGCGGAAACATGAATAACCTCACTGCTTTCTTCATCGGCACCGTACCGACAGTCAAAATCCCAATAATCGACTTTATCGGGAAGAGTCTTATTCCGTTCCCTTTTGATATATTTTCTAACTTCAGACTTGATGGCATCGGCAATTCTTTCAACTTTGTTCTTCGGGTGGGTCAATTTAAAATTCTTTTTCATTCTTACCCCTAGAGATGCAACTGATTTTACAACGAATAATCTTCAATTATTGACATCCTGACCAGCGAGGATGAGATTTCCGGTGTCGTTTCTTAACCCAATGGACCAATTCTCAGCAAGTAGCCCCCTTATGGCCTGGCCACCATCCTGACCCCAAAGCACCTATCCTTGAAGACCATAACATATATTGGTTTATTTAAACGGATCTCAACTTAGTTAGTGTCTGTCCATAAATGAGGATTTTTGTCGGAGATCAAGGACTGCTCAAAAAATAAGCACAGGCATATATTTGATATTCCGAGCATTCTAGACTCAAACCTTCCTCGCCCACAAAAAAAAGAGGGCCGAACCTTTCGGTTCAACTCCCTCTTTGCGCCAGCACCCCACATTCTGTCGAGCTGACTCTCTTTCTCCCTGCTATCCTTTCCCTACCGGTCAACCACCAGCAACCGCGCGCAAACTTGAGCTGCACCATGCAGAGCGCTGTTGCTGCTCTGAATAAGGTGAACCGGCACCTCGGCCAGAAGACCCGCCATCCTTCCCTTGCCAATGAATTTTTCCATAAAGAGGGCCGGATCAATGGCCTTGCCAATCCGCGGCAAGATCCCCCCGCCCAAATAGATGCCGCCGGTGGCGAGAAATTTCACCGCCAAGTTACCTGCTTCGGCGGCCAGGATAGCAAGGAATATTTCTATGGTTTTGCTGCAGACCAGACAATCTTCGGCCAGGGCATGGGCAACGATCAACGGCGTCTTGTCCTTGGCGCCAGCAAATTCTTTTGCAAGATCCGAGGCCACATCCATCCCCTTGCCCTCAACCAGATAGTTAAAGATATTTGCAATGCCAATTCCTGAACAGACTTGCTCGTAGCTAACGTGGGGAAGACTGGCTCGTAGGAATTGGAGCAAGCCATCTTCCTCGGCATTGGTGGGGGCGAAATCCACATGCCCCCCCTCTGAAGGATAGGGTCGGTAACGGTGACCATCCCAACAGAGATAAGCTTCACCTAAGCCGGTGCCTGGAGCCATGATTGCTATACTGCCGTGGGGGGCTGGATGTCCGGCATTAAAGGTAAACAACTCTTGAGCGGCAAGGGTTGGCACCGCCTGGGCCACTGCGACGAGATCGTTCAGCAAGGTCACCTCTTTAAAGTGGAACCGCTCCTTGATAACTTGCCGATCAATGGTCCAACCCAGATTGGTAAGCCTGACTCCATCGCCCCGCACCGGCCCGGCAACCCCAAAAGCCGCAACCTCTGGCGGCTGAGGACACGAAGACAAAAATTCTGCCAGCATGGTAGAGAAATCGGCATAATCTTGGCTTTGCAGACGCTGCTCAACCAGAACAACATATCCATCTGCGACGACTTCACATAAAGCCAGAACAGCCTTTGTTCCACCCAGGTCACCAGCCACAAAACTTGTCATTGCCCCCCCCCTGATCATCACCACCCAGCCATTGCCCTGCTGGCTCTCGGGAAAAAATACTCACCACCTCGAGGCGGCAATATATCATCGCCAACTCTCAATTGTACAGGCCAAAGCACAAATCCGGCAACCAGCCGCTCCAACCAGTCTCTAGAAACCTGCGCAGAACGGGCCCAGTGGCTTTTTTTTTGTCCAGATTGCCAAAGTTGGAGAATAATCATTGCCCACTGCCTATATGCCGGGTAGAAATATTAAGGTTTTTTGGCCGTTGGGAAAATTTCCTGCCACAACAGCATTTTAAAATTATCTTAAGTATCTTATCGCAACCGCCGTTTAGAAATAAAGACGGCTTAGGTCCCCACTGCACAAAGATATCCAGGCCCTTAGCCTTCCACACGTCAACCAGGATCTTAACCAGTAATTATGAGAAAAGTTTCCTTAGACAAAATAAGCAACGGCATGGTAGTGGCTGCCGACATCTTCGACCATGAATTCGGCGGCGAACTGCCCATTATTGCTCGCGGCGTGGAACTTTCAAGCACATTCGTGCAAAGGCTCAAAGAACGGGGCATTACCGACGTGACCGTCGTCACTCCGGATGGTTACCTCGGCAAACCGGGAGAAACCCTGGCCCCATCAGAGATAACGGAAGACATAACCTTTAATGGGGCAGTGGAACTCTGCTGTGATGTACCGCCAGAAACCAAAATCGAAGCTGGGGAAACCGTCACCATCAACGGCAACATCGACCCTGGCTGCAACATCACTAGCGCCAAGGGAGAAGTGGTTATCGTCGGTAAGATTCAAGGTTCCAGCGACAAACACATCATCCTCAGTGCCGCCGATCGCGTCACCATCAAAAATACCTCCATTGAACCGTTCTCCTCGGTGGACATTCGCTGCATTGGTGATGTGGTCATCGACGGCGACGTCACCGACAGTACCATTGCCGCCAAAGGTCGTCTCCGCATTGAAGGCACGGTCACCAACTCGAAGATCTACAGTCAAACCAGAATCAGGGTTAAAGAATGTGGGGATGGCCAATCCCCCTGCCAGCTTCTGGTCAAACCGAAAGAGTGTCGCGCCCTTTTCCAAGAACTCCTTGCCATCGATAAAAACCACATTAACTTGCAAGGAGAACAACACCGGCTACAAAACACCATCGACCTGGTAAAAAAACTTGGGAAGAATATCGAAACCCTTCCTTATGAAGATAAAGTGCAGATGGCCATGGATATTAAGCGGTTCAGAGAGGTTGCCGGAGAAATTATTTCGGGCCAGAGCCACAAGGAAGTAGTCAGAAAAAAAATCACTGAAGCGTTGGGTAGCAACCGGATCATTATCACCAAGCAGGGTCACCCGAAAACAAAAATCACCATCGAAAACTGCAACCGGGTACTTACTGCGCCAGTGGACAAAACTGCCTTTTTCGTACAAAATATGAAGATCGAAAGCGCCCAGTTAGGAGAATAATGTTGTCAAGCTGCTTACACCAACATTTCTAAATGGTGTCTGTCCATAAATGAGGATTTTTGTCGTAGATTAAGGACTGCGAAAAAAATAAGCACAGGCATATACATGATATTCCGAGCATTATTTTTTGAGCATGACGCAGAGATACGGCAAAAAGACCATTTATGGACAGGCACTAAATAGCTTGTCCATCCTCATCGTGCAAAACCTTCGCCAAGCGAGATATCGCCTGAGCCAGGAGAACAGTACCCATGAAAATGAAAGTAAAGTTCAGTATCGGCTTCAAAATGGCCGTGGCCATGACCATCGGCCTGTTTGCGGTAATAAGCCTTTTTTCCAATGCCAGCGTTAAACTATCGGAAAAACGGCTACTGAACCTCGCCACCGGCGAAGCATCGAAGGTCAGCAGCGCCATTAAGAGCAGCTTAGAGAATGCCATGCTGGGCGATGAGGGCGAAGGACTTCAACTCATCATCGACTCGGTGGGTAAAGAAAGCATGGTCCGCGACATCAAGATTATCGATCTGGACGCCACGGTAAAATACGCCAAGGACCATGACGACATCGACGTCCAGCTTGACCAGTCAGCGGAAAGTTGCCGCATCTGCCATGAGAAAGCACAGCTGAGTCAGCAAAACCTCACCGTCTTTTTCACCGACGAAAATGGCTCGCGGGTTCTCCGCAACGTCAACCCCATCCATAACAAAGAACGCTGTCACCAATGCCACGACCCGGAAACCGACGTCCTGGGCAAGCTGATGGTGGATTTCACCACCGACGACATCGACAAGATGGTCATCGACAACCGGAAATTGCTGATTTTCTCGGCAGTGGCAACCTTACTCTCGTCCATCATCCTCTGCTTTCTGTTGGGCAATATTCTTGTCAAGAAGCCACTGCGCAAGCTGTTAATGAAGATGCAGTATGCCGGCGACGAGGAAGCTAATGCCGACACCGTGGTGCACGGCAAGGACGAAATCGATATTCTCAACAGCACCTACGATTCTCTGATGAACACCATTGAAGCGCGCAATCAACGAATCAAAACCCAGATGGAAGAACTGATGGCTCTCTTTAATGTCAGTGAAATTCTCAACAAGAGTGATTCCATCAACGACAATGTCGACCTGATCTTAAAAGCGCTGAGCCTTGGTTTCCATGTGCAGGAATGTGCGATCTTCGCGGTGGACGGCGCTGGCGCCATCCAGGAACGAGGCACTTACGGTTTGGAGCCGACAAAGTCCTCGACCATCATCTCTTGCTTGAGCAAACAACGTGAAACCATCGACCAGGGCGCAACCTTCATTGCCAACGGCTGCGACGATCTGGAAGAGTTCATGGTCGTCCCCCTGAAAGCTTCCGGCAACACCGTGGGCGTAATCACCGTCCATGCCGTAACCGACATGGAAATCGACAACGAAGAACTACAAAAATCCTTTGCCATCATTGCGACCTCACTGGCCCCGCATTTTCAAATCGGCCTGAATCAGGCGGCGAAGCAAGACATGCAGGCAGGTCCTTTCAACGCCTTCACCACCACCATTGAGGACGAGATTAGCAAGATGCGCGATTACTTCGGCAGCCTCTCCTTGGCATTGATCAGCATCAAGGACTATAACAACATCTGTGGAGAAAAGGGCGCTCAAGAAGCCTCAGATGAAGTGCAACAACTGGCGGTGGACATCTCGAAAAACATCTCCGTGGTTCATGAATGCAGCCGTATCGGTCTGTATACGGTGGCGATTCTTCTCCCCATGCATGATAGTATGGAGGCTCCGGAAGTAATCAATACAGCGGTGCAACAACTGGACACCAACCTGGAACTGCGGATCAAAACCGCAACCTTTCCGGAAGACGGCGACAATGCCCTTGAGCTTCTGCACTCATTACGCTCATAAAAAGTAACTGCTCACAGGGTACCGAATCTGCCGCGTTATCGCCCTGCTCACATACCAATGTATGTTTCGCAGAACGATGCCTTTCATCTCCGGCACCCTGCAAACAGTTAAAATTACGCTCATATTGGGAGAATTAACCACACCCCCGTGAGTAGTTACCATAAAAAAAGATAAACAAGGCGGCATCCAGTTGCTTATCAACCAGATGCCGCCTTCCGCCTCGGCAACCAATTCCAGGAGTCAGAAATGATTCTCGATCCGTGACCATGAAATACCTGCTACGTTCAGCCCCCCCTCGCCAACCTTTCACCATCGAAGTGGCTGGCGTCGGCTCAGTACTTATGGCCCCCAGTGGTCGCGCCAAAAGGCTTATTCTCTCCATCCGCCCTTTCAAGGGCATCCGCCTTGCCATTCCCGTCGGGGTCTCCCGGCAAGAAGCAGAGGATTTCCTTAACGCCAAGCTCTCCTGGCTGACCGACCACCTGCCCCGAGTTAAGCAAATGGAGGCTAAACTTACCGCCCAAGCTCAGCAGTTGCCGCCCATCGACAAAGCCAATGCCCGCCAACAACTAAGCCAACGCCTGACCGAGCTTGCCGCCAAGTACGACTTTGCCTACAACCGGGTAACCATCCGCAACCAGAAAAGCCGCTGGGGCAGCTGTTCAGCCACCAACAATATAAGTCTCAACATGAAACTAATGGCCCTGCCCGCCGAGTTAATCGACTACGTGCTCCTCCACGAACTGCTCCACACCAGAATAAAGAACCACGGCCCATCCTTCTGGGCGGAGCTTGAGTTGCTGGTGGCCGGAGCCAAACAAAAACGGCAGCGGCTGAAGGCATTTCCGCTGGCGGTGATTTGATCTACCCCCACTGCAAAAAATTTCCCACCCAAGGCCGGTGGTGTATAATGAAACAACTTTCACCACCAAAACCTCTGGGTAACCAAGCCACCGGGTGTAATCATGAGCGAACTTGACCAGATAATCAAAACCCTCTCCCTCACCATGGGCACGGCCTGGGCCAGCGGCCTCAACCTCTACGCCACCATTCTGGTGCTGGGGGTATTGCAACTCACCGGCAACATCGTCCTCCCGGAAACCCTGGCAATTTTATCTAATCCTTTGGTTATCGGTGCCGCTGGGATCATGTATGCGGTGGAATTTGTCGCCGATAAGATTCCTGGGGTCGACACCGGCTGGGACACCATCCACACCTTTATCCGCATCCCGGCCGGGGCCATGCTGGCCGCCGGGGCAGTGGGAGAGGTAAATCCGGCCCTGGCTCTTTCAGCCGGGCTCCTGGGCGGTGGCCTTGCCGCCGGCAGTCACGCCACCAAGGCAGGCAGTCGGGCAATGATCAACACCTCCCCCGAACCATTCAGCAACTGGATCGCCTCCCTCCTTGAAGACGTGGCCGTGCTTGGTGGACTGTGGACCGCGCTCCATTCGCCTTGGGTATTCCTTACCTTCCTCACCCTCTTCATCCTAATAATGATCTGGCTACTGCCCAAGATCTGGCGCGGGGTAAGGAAGATCTTTCGCTTCATTTTCAGGCTGTTCGGCAGCAAGGGCAATGTCGACAACACTTCCCCGCAGGTATGAAGAATGGGCTGCTGCTATGAACCTCCCCGATGCCAGCCGCGCAGCATTCTGCCCAAAAGAATTGTCCTGCCGATAAGAATCATCGTTCTGGTCAGCTTGGTGGGCAACTGCCTGTATACCCTCCTCCATCTGCGCGACCTAACCGCCCTCATCACCCTGATATTACTCATTCACCTGGTTATCTCCGCCCGCGCGCTCAGCGAATGCAAAAAAAGTGTCCACTACCACCACCTGCTGGATGAGTTTGAACGAAAAATAGCCGAAGATGAGCAAACAATAGAGTCCTAAACTTATCATCCTTCTCCCACTGGAGATAACTCATCCGGGGCCGGTTTTACCAGCCGCTGTCGCAACACCAGCAAGGTCTCAAGCAGCATCCAGCCCTGCAAGAGCAGAATCAAGGCACTCAAAGCCGCCAGCAGGAAATCCCCCGCCACCCACAAACGTTTACCATTGGCGACCATGGCCCAGACCGTGATCACCACCATGAAGAGCAGCGGCGGCAAAGCAATCCACACCGAGCGCTGATGAACAACGAGATAGGAGATCAATGCCAGCAGGGCAAGGCTTGCCAACAACTGATTGATCGCCCCAAATATCGGCCACAGGGCCATAGCCCCCTTGCCATCCCCGGAATAAAAAGCCAACGCCATGGCACTGGCAACTGCCAACAGAGTAGCAACCCAACGGTTGCCAAACTGTGGCAGCCCAGCCCCTTCGGCCAGTTCTGCCACTACGTAACGTTGGATACGGGTGGCGGTGTCAAGGGTGGTGGCGGCAAAGGAGACGACAAATACTCCCATTATGGTCACGGCCACCGCCCGATCAAGGCCCACCGTGGTAATCATGTTGGCGGCACCTTCGACAAAGGCGCTAAGTTTGGCCCCCAAACCATTGGCCGAAGACCACGTTCCGTAATGATCAAAAAACGCGCTGCTGCCGGTGAGCAAGAGACCATCATGACCCTTAATCCCCATCCCGATCCCGGCGGTGCAGGCGATGAGCACCAGTACAGCCAGTCCACCCTCAAAAAGCATGGATCCGTAACCAATAAAAAGCGCGTCCGACTCCCGGTTAAGTTGCTTGGAGGTCGTGCCGGAACTAACCATGGCGTGAAAACCGGAAACCGCGCCGCAAGCGATGATGACAAAGAGGAAAGGGAACAGGGCGGGCGCACCTTCTGGATGCGGCACATAGGCCGGGGCAACAATGACCGGTTGCGCCACCGCCACTCCCGTTGCCAACAGCCCCATGGCGATGAGCAACTGGTGTGAATTGAGATAATCACGGGGCTGTAAGAGCTGATCCACCGGCAAAACCGAAGCGATCCCGGCATAGAGAAATAAAACCAGCATCCAAACCATCACCGGGCTTAATCCCAACACCCCCGGCATCTTCAAGGGCAGGTAAGAACCAACAAACACCGCTCCGTACATCAAAATAACGCCGACAATGGATAACCCCAGCAGATTACCGCCCTTCCTGCGTACCCGGTAACCAACCCAAAGAGCAATCGGCACCTCAATCCACACCGCCAACACCGAGTTGGGATAGAGGTTGAAAAGAACCGCAATGATTAAGGCGAAAATGGCGATGACAATCCACAGTTCAAAGAAAATAATTACGAAGAAAAGAGTGCGCACCTGGGCGGAAACCGTCTTGCCGATCACTTCGGCAATGGAACGACCATCGTTTCTAATGGAAACCACTAAAGCCCCGAAATCATGCACCGCCCCGATCAACACTGGCCCCAGCAACACCCAAAGCAAAGCAGGCAACCAACCCCAGATCACGCCGATGGCCGGGCCGACAATGGGGCCGGTTCCAGAGATGGAGGTGAAATGATGACCGAACAACACATCCTTATCGGTGGGAACAAAGTCAACATCATCTCGCAAACGATGCGCCGGAGTTAGACGCTGGTCATCAAGACCAAAGATCCGGGCGGCAAGAAAGCGGCCATAGGTATGGTAGGCAAGAAGATAAAAACAGAAACAAAACACCGCCAGCAGGAGAGAATTCACCGATATGACCTCGCTTTGGTTGATTTAATCAAACGGAGAAACTGTAACAGATTCTCATTACCCCTGCAAAAAGCAGCCAACGCCGCCAATATTGACTATTCCATCATATCTGGCTAAATTGGCCCATTCGTCTGCCAATTATTAACGAGGTACCCCATTGGTTTTACCACTATCCATAACCCCAGAACTTTTGGCCCCATGTAGCGGCGGCTTTCTCCAGATCGATGTTAAATTGGACGATATCGACGCCAATCTGAACCAGGTGGAAGCAGGCTTACAAGAACTTGCTCCCACCTCGCCCAGCATCGTCGCTCTACCCGAGCTCTGGGCCACCGGTTTCGCCTATGGCCGTTTGGCGGAACTGGGCAAACATACCCCCCAAATACTCGCTTCCCTTACCCAAATGGCCGCGCAATATCATATCCTGCTTGCCGGCTCACTCATCGAAAGAGTAGAAACCGCCTCCACCCCGCGTTACCACAACACCCTGTACATCATCGGCCCCAACGGAGTTGTCGGCAGCTACCGTAAACAGCATCTATTTGCCCCCATGGCTGAAGACCTCCATTTCTCGCCCGGCAATAATCCGCAACCGCTGCCAACTCCTTTGGGAAAGATTGCGCCGCTAATCTGTTATGACTTACGCTTTCCGCGTCTGGCCGAAAAAATGGCCGGGCAGGGGGCCTCAGTACTCATCATCAGCGCGCAATGGCCACTGGCCAGGATAGAAAACTGGCGAACCCTGGTGCAGGCCCGGGCCATTGAAAACCAGATGTTCGCCATTGCCTGCAACCGCTGCGGCGTCACCGGCGACACCAATTTCGGCGGCCACTCCCTGATCGTCGCTCCAGACGGCGCCATCCTTGCCGAAGCTGGCGAAGACACCGCTTGCGCCGCGGCCCAGCTAAACCCAACAATGCTTCACGAAACAAGAACACGCTTCAACACCGTTGGCCCCCGCCCCTACCCCCCATACGATCAGGACAAAACCACCACCCTGGACGAGTTAGAAAAAATCGTCCGAACCCACAAATCAGTTGGCCGCAAGGTGGTATTCACCAACGGCTGCTTCGATATCCTTCATCCCGGCCATGTCACTTACTTGGAGGCGGCCCGCAGCCTTGGCGACTGCCTGATCATCGGCCTTAACAGCGACAAGTCCATCAAAGCCATCAAGGGGCCGGAACGACCCATTAACCGCGAACAGGATCGGGCCAGACTCCTGGCATCCTTAGGCTGCGTTGACCATGTGGTTATTTTTGAGGAGGATACGCCCCTTAAACTGATCACCGCCCTCCTTCCCGATGTACTGATCAAGGGCGGCGACTGGGCCATCAATAAGATTGTGGGCGGCAAGGAAGTGACATCGGCTGGTGGCATGGTGGCCAATATCCCACTGGTGGAAAATTTTTCAACTACTTCATTAATAGAACGGATTCGTCAGCCACAAGAGTAACTGCTCACCGGGTAGCGAGGAATAAAGTCGCTACCCGGTGAGCAGTTACCCGCAAGAATAGAGAACCGACAGCCGCCTCAAACTATTTCTTCGGGCTTTGGGCAGAGTTTTTCCCAGCCCACCGGCAACAGGGCAGGGACAAGGCCAAGCTCCACCACAAAGGCTTCCAGGTCGGCAAGGCAACAATTCAGAGAGGAAGTAGCACCTTCCTTCACCTCGGCCAGTTCCCGCCCCAAAAAATCAAGCAAGGCCTGGGCAACCTCCCCCCGCAAGGGCTCCACCGGCTCATCACGCCCCTGCCGTCGGCAAAAATTCTTAAGACGTTGCCAGTTCGCCTTGCTGCGCGCCACCCCTCGATAGATTCCTTCGCCCCGGTTTTCCGGGTCCAGATCCCGCATAATAATCCACCGACAACGCGCCAGCACCGCATCCTGTAACCGGGCCAGATCTCGCTCATCCAAGGTCAGATTCGGCCCCTCAGGATCTTCACATAAATAATAGAGCGTAGTATGATAAGCGATCTCAGGAATCTCACCTGAATCGCTGAGGATTAAAACCTCATCGCATAAATAATTTTCCTTATCGGACATGGTCTTTTGCTTCCTTCTTTTCCCCAGCAACAACCGACTTCGCAATTTTTTTTAGCAAGCCGCCAGGAACAAGTGATCAATATTTAGCGGTATCGGAGGATTACCCTACACCACATCTGGTAATCCAAGCCGCCTAGAGGTTAAATTCAGCCAACAGCCGTCACCGACCACACATTTTTCCATTAAAGAAAAAAGATCATCATACCGATGGGTTATAAAACTCTAAAGTGACAGAACTCGAAGCCTTATGCCTAACCAGATTCGGGTTCAAAATGTTCAACACTAACGAAGAGAGATCAGATATGCAACCCTCGCCATCTAACTCGTTGGGTACTACTACCACCAACAGGCGCCATTACCTGTTCTCCGTAGCCTCAACCTTGCTCACCCTGGCCTGGCTTCTTCCCTCGCCGGTTCTCGCCGCCCCACCGCTACCACCAACCGTGACCACGGTGGCGACCACGGCGCAAACATCCCAAGAGGCAACCGGCCTGGCCGGTTCCATTAGACTGATGGCCCAGGAACTGGAAAACCACCTCGCCGATGCCGATCCACAAGTGGGAGAACTTGCCGATGGCCTTGCCGTCTGCTCCTTCGTTGATCTCAAGAAACTCACCCGCACCTCATCCTTTGGCCGCTACCTGGCCGAACAACTGATGAGTGAATTCCAACAACGTGGCTACACGGTGGTCGAAATGCGTAAAACCACCAGCCTGATGATTCAGGAAAAACGCGGCGAGTACACCCTGTCCCGAAACCCGGAGGATTTGAATCCGTCCATAACTGCCGGGGCTGTGCTCACCGGCACCTATACCCTGGCCGGAAATAATGTTCTGGTCAACGCCAGGATTATCGATAACCGCAACTCCACCATGCTCACCAGCTCTACGCTGATATTTCCGCGCAATCAGCTTGTGGCCACCCTGTTGGCAGACCGAGCCTCAGCCCAAACCGGTGAGCGAGACGTTGTCTACATGAAACGACTTGAATTATAATATTCATAAATAATTACATAATTTATCATACCAATAACACCGAAAACGAACATTTGAAGGCTTCCTGGGGAGGAACAGAAATGAAAAAATCCATCACACGCCTGGCGATCTGCACCATCGGGCTTGGTCTGCTAATAAGCACGGGTTGTGCGACAGTGCCATCTTCACCAAACAAAACTGCGGTTTCAGAACCGCCCATGGTGACAGAAACAGCTCCGGTTGTTACAGAACCGCCCATGGCAACGCAAACAGCTCCGGTTATTACAGAACCACCCGTGGCAACGCATGAAACTCCGGCTGTTACCGAAGCCCCCCCCACCGCTACCACCGTGGCAAAAACCGTTCCCTATATCTATGAATACACCCCTGATGCTTCCCAATCTCTAGGTACGGAAAAACAGTTATCGGAATTCTGCCGAGAGATCGCCGGTAAGGTCTATTACGAATTAAAACAAGACGGCGATAAACACCTCACCGCCAGAGTAGCTGTGGTTGACGCCGTGCCCCTGTCTGACCTAAAACGCGAAACAGAGTTTGGTCGGCTTATCTCCGAATACATGCTTACCGATCTTGCTGACCGGGGCCTCAAGGTCACCGAATTACGAATGGGTAAGGAGATCAACATTCTGCCCCAGACCGGTGAATTCATTCTCTCCCGCAACATCGGTGAATTGGCAACTGATTCTCCCATGCTGGATTATGTTCTGGTCTCCACCTTCACCAACACCAGGAAAACCCTGATCCTGCAAGGCAGACTGGTGGGCCTCAAATCCGGCCTGGTGGAAACATCATGGCGCTACACCTTACCGTTGAACCGCGAACTGCTGGGCCTCTTCCACGCCCCGGAACAGCCATTCACCATTGCCGTCAACGGTATGAGTCACTAAAAAAATTATCAACAACGTAAAGATAAGGACACCTCATGCGCACCTCAGCAAAGATAAACTCATCCCTGATTACATGGGCCTGCCTGCTAATTATTGCCTGCGCCCCTTTGACAGCCCAGGCCCGCCAGACAACAAACAATGCTAACGCAAATTCGCCACAAGCTGTCAGCAAAGACAAAGGAAACTACTCGTCACTCACGTCCTTGGTGAACAACATCTGCAATGATACTACTAGTACATTCTATGATTTTTTCACTCCAACCGAGGTAATCGTCCATCCCTTTGCAACCATTGCTTCAAAAAGAAAAATTTCCATGTTAGGGGTGGTCCTTGCCGACCAGATGCTGGCCATGATCAATAACGAAACCCGCGCCCAGTTCTCCCATAAACACCTCTCTTCAGAAAACCAGGAACTTACCGGATTAATCCAGGAGGTGGACGGATACCTGCGCATCCACATCAGCGGTCGCAACGAATATGGCGAAAATCGTTCCCATGTGATTGCCGTTGAAATGTCCGAGCCGCTTTACCGAGCTTTGCACACCACCGTTCTTACTGAAAAGGTAAAATAACTCGCTCCCTAGTCATTCCCTCTGGCGCCAACTTGGGCCTACAGCAATAAGCGGATGAAACGCCATGGCCGATGAAGAAAAAAACACCTCTGCCGAAATAGACGATTGGCTTGATGATTTTGAAGAAGCTGACAAAACCGGTGCGCAAATAGATCAGTCCGACATCGATGAAGCCTTATTGGGCAACAACGATGAGGATCTGGCCGCAGCAGCTCCGCCAACGGAAGCAGCCGAACAAGACGGGCCCATTGACCAATCTGCCATTGATGCCCTCCTGGGCGGTGATGCGCCAGCAGCAACGCCGGAGCCGGAAGTTAACGCTGGCGGCGACGCCATTGATCAATCAGATATCGATGCCCTGCTCAGTGGGGGCGATGATACCCCCGCAGCCACGCCGGAGCCGGAAGTTAACGCTGGCGGCGACGCCATCGATCAATCAGATATCGATGCCCTGCTCAGTGGGGGCGGTGATACGCCCGCGGCCACGCCGGAGCCGGAAGTTAACGCTGGCGGCGACGCCATTGATCAATCAGATATCGATGCCCTGCTCAGCGGGGGCGGTGATACGCCCGCAGCCACGCCGGAGCCGGAAGTTAACGCTGGCGGCGACGCCATTGATCAATCCGAAATCGACGCCCTGCTCAGTGGGGACGTTGATACGCCCGCGACCACGCCGGAGCCGGAACTTAACGCTGGCGACGACGCCATTGATCAATCCGAAATCGATGCCCTGCTTGGTGGTGATGATCAGGCCGTTGACGCGGCAAGTGCAGACGACAGTGGCCCGGTCAGTCAAAATGACATCGACGCCTTATTTGGTGAAAACGATGCCAGTGATGCCAATCTTGCTCCCGACAACGCCTTGGAATCCCTGGCCGCGAACGGAGACGAGTCCATTGATCAATCCGAGATCGATGATCTTTTCGGAGATATGGATGGCGGCACAGTAAGTAATACAGGCAGTCAGGATGACGACATCGACCAACTCTTCAACGATTTTAACGAAGAAGAAAGTGCCCCCAAAGACAAGTCCTTCAAATCTGAAGAGGTTGATTTTACAGAACTACTTGACGAAGACAAGGGAGACGATGAATCCTTCACCCTGGGCGAAGAAGATTTTGGCCTCAGCGCTGAAGACTTCACCTTAGGAACCGAAGAACCGATAACCGCTGGTGAGACAGTTGACGCGAATGCCCTCTTCAATGATGATGAAGCTACTCAGGCATTGCCGGACTTTTTGGCCGACGGCCCCGTGGGAGAAGAAACCATCACCTCCATGTCTGAGCACAAAGCATCTAAAACTCTGCCAATACTAGCGATGCTAAAGAACAAAAAGGTTATGGGCGCTGCTGCTATGCTCAGTTTAGCACTTCTCGTCGGGGGCTATTTTTACCTCCACCCCAACAAGAAACCTGCCATTACCATGTCGGAACTGGTGCCGGAAACGGCCGCCCCCCCGGAGGAAGTCAATACCTTGCCCCAGGCCGTTGCTGCAGATTACAAAATGCCTACCAAGGGCGGCGAGCTGGCCATCTTACTCACCGCGGCCGACAAGGAAGATGACCCCCTCACCTTTGAAATAACCAATGCCCCTGCCCACGGCAGAATTTCGGGAGAACCTCCCCAAATAACCTATCTGCCCAACAACAACTTTCCCGGCGAAGACCGCTTCACCTTTCTGGTCAGCGACGGCCAAGGGGCAAGCGAACCGGCGGACATCGTTATTTCCGGCCCTAATCTCGCCGCCCCCCCCCCAACCATGGCCATGACGGAAAAACCGAAAGCAACCGGCACCACCGCAAAAAACATCACCATCTCCATGCGCAGCACCGAAAGCTTGGATCTCGACTGGCGAAAAATCTGGGCAGAGGCCAATAGCGCCCCCTTCGGTAAAAATGTCAGCGTCCAGATCCTTGGCAAGGATTTGCATGGGCAATTATCCAAAGTAAATCCAACTCGATATCGTTACCAACCTGATCCATATTTCAGTGGTCGCGAAAGCATCACTTACCGCTTTAAAATGGGCAAAACCTACTCCCCAAAACGGAAGGTTAGACTGATGATGGCAAAGGGCACGCCGCCACCGCAAGTTCAGGTAAGCCCGCTGGCCAAGACTTATCAAGTGGGCGAGGTGGTAACCATTGATGCCAGTGCCAGCCGCGATGAAAATCGCGCCACCCTGCACTTCAACTGGGAACAAACCGGCGGCACGCCGATTCGGATCAAAAAAATGAACGAAGAAGGTTCCATCATCTCCTTTGTGGTTCCATCATCGTTCTATACCGCCGCCGCATCATCTTCCGGGCCGAAAATAATGGTCACCGCCATCGACGACGACCACCAGGTGAATCAGCGCCAAATCACCATCAACACTGTTTCCCGACAACGAGCCGCCCTCTGGCGAGGTGGATCCAACGGCAGCAGCATCGCGGTTGAACCGGGCTGCCCGCAAGGACGCTGCCCAGGAGAAATGCTGCCTTGGCCCTACCCCAATTGATCAATAACAACATAGGGCTTCCAAGAAACCCTCGAGTTGATTGACAAAAAAAGCGGGGGAGACATTTTCAATGTCTCCCCCGCTTTTTTTTCATTCACCGTGCCTTAACAACTTTCGGCAAACTTAAAAGATCTTCATCCCAAAATCTTTTTCATCTCGCTGATCACGGCAGCATAATCTGGCTGCCCAAAAACCGCAGAGCCGGCAACAAAGATATTGGCCCCGGCTGCCGCCACCTCAGCCAAATTTTTCGGGCTGATACCACCATCCATCTCAATGCCAGTGGCTAAGCCGCGCGCATCGATCATCTCTTTTAATTTACGGATCTTGGTAATGGCCGAAGGGATAAATGACTGCCCGCCAAAGCCGGGGTTAACACTCATCAACATCACCAAATCCAAATCATCCAAAACATAATCAAGGCTCTCTAATGGAGTGGCAGGATTAAGCACCGCCCCCGCCTTTTTACCTAGATCTTTGATCCCTTGAATGGTTCGGTGCAGATGCGGACAGGTTTCCACATGAACCGTGATCCAGTCCGCGCCAGCCGCAGCAAAGTCTTCGAGATAGCGATCAGGATCGGCAATCATCAAATGGACATCCAGAGGCAGATCGGTAATCTTCCGCACCGCATCGACCACCAGCGGGCCGATGGTAATATTAGGGACAAAATGACCATCCATAACATCGATATGGATAATATCAGCGCCAGCCTTGGCCACCGCCGTAATCTCCTCGCCAAGGCGACTAAAGTCGGCGGAAAGGATGGAAGGGGCTATCATCTTCTTTTGCATCATTGTCCTCACTCCTGTTCCGCTGCCGGTGCATCTTTGGAGGCAGGCGCGGTTTGGGCTGGTTTCTCGACAGTTCCAGTCTCAGCCGGGGTGATGATCGCGGCTGACTCACCACTCTCCACAAGCACCGCAGCCTCCTCAGCGCCGACACTGACCATCACATAGTTATCCGGTTGGATATATTTACGGGCAACTTCCCGCACCTGCTCAGCGGTAACCTCCTCAACCGATTTCACGTAGCGATTACCGAAGTCAAGGCCCAGCCCATAGGTTTCATCCAACGCCGCCTCAAGGGCTTGCGCACTGTGAGTTTGCAAGCCCAGCTCGTAATGGCCGACAACCACATTCTTGGCCCGCTGCAATTCATCATCGCCAAGGGGTTCCTCGCGAACCCGGTACAGTTCCCGCCACATCGCTTTCACCGCCTCAGCCTTCTTATCCGGGCTGGTGCCGATATAGATGCCGAAAGAGCCTGTATCGAGTCCCTGCAAGGAAAACGAAGAAAGGCTGTAGGCCAGACTCTGCTTATCTCGCAGCTGGGTGAACAAGCGACCGCTCTGACCACTGAGGGCCGTATCAAGTATCTCAAGGGCATAACGATCATCACTGGTCAGGGTAGCACCGAGAAAACCGATGATCAGATGTACCTGCTCCTTGTCACGATCAATGTTGACGATCTTCGGTGACGGGGGCGGATCAGGCGGAAGGATCTCTTCACTCCCCTCCGCCCCAGCAACATTTACAACCTGCCAGTCACCAAACATGCCGACGATGGTTTTATGCACCTCCTCGGCATCCACGTCACCGGCCACAGAGATTACCATCTGCTCGGGGCGCGCATACTCCTCATACATTTTTTTGAGTTCCGCGGTATCCATATGGCCAAGAACCTCAGCAGAGCCAACGGTATTCAACCCGTACGGATGGCCCTGAAAAAGAACCCGGTTAAACTCACGAAAAGCCAGGGATGGCAGGGAATCTTCCTGTTGTTTGAGCAGGGCAAGAAGTTCCGGCCTAATCTTCTCGGCTTCAGCCGAATCAAAACTCGGGGTGCGAATAACATCGCGAATAAACCCCATCCCCGAGTCAAAATAGCGGGCCAGAAAATCACCGCGAATGCCAAAGGTGTTCTTACCGTTAAAACCTCGCACATCACCAGCCATATCAGCTACGGCAACGGCCAACTCCCGAGCCGACATCTTAGCAGTACCCTTGGTCAACAGATCGGAGATCAAGGCAAAAGCGCCGTTGGTCGCCTTGGATTCACCCCGCAGACCACCGGGAAAAACCACCCGCACCGCCACCGTGGGCACGGCCGGATTCTCCCTTACCACCAACCGGATGCCGTTGGGTAGGACAAACCGGTGCATATTGGGCAGAAACGAATCGGCGACCAAAGAGGTTGGGGCAGCATGCAGAGCAGCAACATCGGCCTTGGCGATGAGCGCCTTGAAATTATCAAGGTTATCATCAAGGGTGGCGTCGGCAGGTATCAAAAATCCGGCAATCAGGCTATCGGTCTGTAAATACTTGGCCGCCACCCGTTGAATATCCTCACGGGTAACCGCCCGCACCTGCGCCAAGTAATCATCCTCGCGGGGATCACCGGCCAGAAACTGAAAAGAGCCCAATACCCGGGCCTGACCTTCCATACGTTCCAGATTAAAAACAAAATCACTTTCGAGATTCCGCTTGGCCCGCTCCAGTTCATCCTCGCTCACCGGTACATACTTAAGCTTAAATACCTCCTCCAGCGTATTTTCAAGGGTGGGCAACCCGTTTTCAATCGCCAAGGTTGCGGTGACCTCAAGCAAACCTGGATCACGGGGAGTAAAAGCCGAAGCATCAATACGATAGACCAACCCTTTTTCATCCCGCAGACGATGATAGAGACGTGAACTTTGCCCCTGGCCAAGAATGATGCTGAGCACATCCAGCACCGCAGTATCAGGATTAGCAAAGGCTGAGACGGGAAAGGCGAGAGCCATATGGCTCTGCTGCACATCATCCTTGACCACAAAGAGGTTAGCTTCAGTGCGGGGTGGCTCCACCGGCAACGAAGGCGACTTGCCATTGCCGTCGGCGAGTTCTCCCATCAGCTTAACCACCTTATCACGCACCTCCTGATAGGTAACATCGCCAACCACCACCACGGTCAGATTATTGGCCTGGTAGTGTTTTTCCATATAGTGAAGGATGTCTTCACGGGTAAACGAAGAAACACTCTCCTCGGTGCCGATAATGGGCTTCCGATACGGATGGGTGGTGTATGCCTCGGCCATCAACCTTTCAAAGAGCTTGGTACCGGGCCGGTCACGGCGCATATAAAGCTCTTCAAGAACCACCTTTTTTTCTCGCTCTAGTTCATCGGCATCAAAGGTGGAATTGAGCACCGCGTCAGTCAAGACATCCATGGCCAGCCCCCAGGAGCGGGAGGATAAAGTGGCATGATAGACCGTGTAATCATAGGAGGTATAGGCATTGATCTGACCGCCCACCCCTTCAATGGCCTCAGCCAACTCACCGGGACCGCGAGTGGGAGTGCCCTTGAAGATCATGTGCTCAATGAGATGGGTGATCCCCGCCTCATTGGGCTCCTCAAAAGCGCTACCGGCCTTGACCCAGATCTGCACGGTGGCGACCTTGGTGCCGGGGGTCTCCTTAACCAACAGGGTCAGGCCATTATCCAGCGTCTTCTTGTACAGATGCGGTGCCAAAAGAGCTGCCTTACTTTGTCTGCTTGTCATAGTCATCATGCCTAGGATTGTGAAAAGTAAGAAAAAAACAGGTACGAACTGCCGTCTCATCGGAAACCCGCTCCTCTCTCCGCCAAGACGGCGGATATTGAAATTACTTGGATTTATTATCATTTAATTAGTGTCTGCCCATCAATGAGGATTTGTCGTAGATCAGGAACATGAGTTTACGAGACTCCGACGACTGCGAAAAGACCATTTATGGACGGGCACTAGTCCCTAAAACGACGATCCCATCACCATACTTTAAAGAGGTTCTCACCGTCAAGCGGTCATGGATCACCGATACCACGTCGTCGCCGGAAAAGAAAAATCAAACCACCGCCGAGAATCATCAACCCGCTTAACAACTGGCCCATGGTCAGCGAAGCGAAAAGAAAACCTAACTGCGGATCCGGCTGCCGGAACAACTCCACCAAGGAACGCACCAGCCCGTAAGCAACCAAAAACAAAGCCAACATGAATCCGGTGGGCCAGCGGTTTTCCTTCAGCCGCCAGAGGATGACAAAGAGCAATACTCCCTCCAGCAAACATTCATAGAGCTGCGAAGGATGCCGAGGAAGTGGCCCGCCACCGGGGAAAATCATCGCCCACGGCACCTCACTCACCCGCCCGTATAACTCGCCGTTGATAAAGTTGCCAATCCTGCCCAAACCAAGACCAATGGGAATGGCCGCCACATAGACATCGGCGGTCTGCCAGAAATCAAGCTGGTGACGACGACAGAAGTAAATTCCGCCCAGAAGCAACCCGATTAAGGCACCATGAAAAGACATCCCGCCATGCCAGGTGGCGATGATCTCACCTGGATGGGCAAAGTAATAACTGGGATTATAGAAAAAGACATAGCCCAAGCGACCGCCGAGGATGAGCCCCACCAGCAGAACAAAATTAAGGTTTTCAAAATGTTCAGCCAGCCCCCGGAGAGCAAATTTCTTGATCTGATGTCGCACCAAATGATAGGCGGCTAAGAAACCAAGCACATACATCAAGCCATACCAGCGAACCTGGAACGGCCCGAGATGAATAATGGCCGGATCAATCTCAGGATAGGGAAGCATCTTGTTTATCTATGACCTTGACAGAGGGGACAAAAAAAGGTGGCGCGACCACCCACCAGAATCCGTTCAATACTTGTCTTACAGCTGCGGCAGGGTTGACCGAAACGACCATAAACCGCCAGCTCCAATTGAAAATAACCTGATTCGCCACCAGCATTCACATAATCGGAAATGGTGGTACCGCCAGCTTTAATGGCCCGCCGCAGCACCTTTCTGGCCCAGCGGACAATGGCTTGCCACTGTTCTGCAACCAGAGAACCCGCTGGCGTAAGGGGATGAATCCCGGCCGCAAAAAGAGTCTCGCTGGCGTAGATATTGCCGATCCCCACCACCACCCGGTTCTCCATCAGAAAACCTTTTACCGGCAGCCGCCGCCCCTTCGCACACTTTTGCAAATGGGCGACAGTAAACTTTTTCCCCAATGGCTCCGGGCCAAGGTTGGCGAAAGGATCTATCTCACCTAACTGGGCGGCTGAAAAGAATTGTACCGAACCGAATCGCCGCGCATCATTGAACCGCATCTCAAAGCCGTTGTCCAGCAGGAAGCAGAGGTGGTCATGGCGGGCGCGGAGAGTACCGGCAGCAAAAATCCCTACTCGCCCGGTCATCCCGAGATGGATGACCAGCATATCTTCGCGGTCAGTGCGCAAGATGAGAAACTTGGCCCGCCGCTCAACCGCAACAATCCTGCTCCCCGGCAGCCCACCCTGCAACTGGACAATGGGGATCGGCAGCCGCAGCTTCTTGCCGCTACTGACGACCTGCTCCACCCGTCGCCCCACCACCAGCGGCGCTAAACCCTGCTTGATTACCTCTACTTCCGGAAGTTCCGGCATGATTATATTTCCGGCTTCAGTTTTTTGACCACCTTGGGGATCATAAAAGAACCGCCAAACAACGCCAGCGACAGAAAAGTTTTCCAGCCCAGCAACTGCGACCAGTCTCCACTGCCCCAGACCTCAGCCAGGGTGGCAAAGAAAAAGGTCATGACAAAGCCACCGGCGATGATCCCGAACAGGGTACCCAAAAAATAATCCCGAAAGGTCACCCTGGTCAACCCCATCCCGAAGTTGAGGGGGGTAAAGGGAAAGAATAGCAGTCGCAGATAAAGGGTGGTGGTAAAACCGTTGGCAGCAATCTTGTCATCATACTTTTGCAAGCGGTCACCGATCAAGGAAGCAGCAAAATCACGGCCCAGATAACGACCGATGAAAAATGCTGCCGACGCCCCTAGCAATGCGGCGATTTCATTATAGATAAACCCATACATAGTGCCAAATAACAAGGCCCCGAGCCCGGTGAAGAGGGTGGCAGGCAGAAAAAAACAGACCCCCACCGCATAGATCAGGATAAAAACCAACGGGCTCCAAACCCCAAAACTCTCCACCAACTCCCGGAGCCGTGACGGCGCAATCCATTCATTAACCGGCGTATAGCGAAAGATGATCACCGCCACCACCAGAAAAAGCAGCAGTATTGCCGCTTTGCCAAACCCTTTCTTTGCTACCGGCTCCTTGCTCATGACCGCTCTCCTGAGGAAACTTCACCTTTTGTGGACTCAGCCCAAAGCGGGCACTGCTTGCGAATGCATTCCTTGTTGCGCTGAAATTGCTCACAGGCCGACACATCTTCCGCCAACAGGGAAACCGGTAAGATCCCCACCGAAAACGTTGCGGCCTCCTGCAATGCGGTGGTTGTTTCCCGCTGGCAACACCGCCCACCCTTCACCGCCGCGATCCTGCGCAAAACCTGGGCAGTGATGGCCTGTGCCTGCTGACGACTGGCAGCGGTAAGAGGCGTGGCCTTAAGAATAACGCTGAAGGCGATCCCCACCCCCGCCGCGGCCCCGCAGTTCCCCCAGAAACCACAAACACCACCGGGCACCTTGCTACCCCGCTCAATGCCGGTCAAGATGTCCTCCCGACTGATGGGCCCACCCTGGTTACGATAGGTGGCAAGGATAATCCCCGGCACCATGGCGTGATGTTCCGGCCCATGCATGGGGATGGCCGGATGACGGCGAATCTTGGCCAAGAGGGTGAGCATATCCTTTTCTTTGGTTTCGGCACAGAGCAAGCGGATGGCGGAAAGACCATCCTGCTGATGACAGTCGTCACAGACATAATGGCCCTGACCGCAGACCGCGTTAACCCGTTGATTGCCGCCACAGTAATAGCATTCAGCCCTCTCGGCCTTGGCAAGGTAAGAAAGATCGCCACCACAGACCATGCACCCGGCCTGGTGGCGACCATTATTGGTGGGCGTTGGCGACGTTATCAGCAGCCCCAAAGGTACAATCTTTTCGGCAGCAACCTCTGCCGGTTGCTCCTCCCCCCCGCAACAACTAGGTGCCTGCGGCACGGGAGCGAGATCAGCAAGGGGCATCAAGGTGGGCTGGGGCGCAGCATCGCAACAACTATTGCTGAGGCTCATATTGACCACCGCGCCAGCCGGGTCAACCACAAACACCGAATCGTCCAAGGTGCCCGCCTCAGAGAGGGAAATCCTTACTCGGCGACCACGCGGCAACAACACGCCGGACTCAGTACTCACCGCCGCAAAAGGGCCACGATAGATTACCTCCACCTCCTGCGCCGGAGTGGGTTTATAGGCCCGGAAGGTCAGGGAATAAAAAGTTACCCCCCCCTCCTGGCGATAGGGAAAGCGCTTCACCAAGGTGAGGCCGCCAAAGCCCGCCGCCCGCAACATGGCCAGCAACTGCTCTTGCTGGAGGGCACCACCCAGACATTCACCACGAAACTGCGCATCGTTTTTGATCCACACCGGGATCGTTCCATCGGTGACGATATCGGAAACCACCAACCGACCACCCGGCTTCAAGATCCGGTGGATCTCATGAAAGGTTTGTCGTTTGTCCGGGCTTAAGTTGATCACACAGTTGGAGATCACTGCGTCGGCGCTATCATTATCCAGAGGAAGATCTTCGAGAAAACCTTTCTTGAACTCGATATTGTCGTAGCCAAGCTTTGTCGTCACCTCTGCTTGCGACTTCCGGGCCAACTTGAGCATCTCATCGGTCATGTCGATGCCGTATACCCTGCCTTCGGCCCCCACCTTCGCCGCCGCCATGAAACACTCAATGCCACTGCCACTGCCGAGATCAACCAGCACCTCACCAGCCTGTAAAGCCGCATCACTTACCGGACTGCCGCAGCCGTAGGATTTTTTCTTCACCTCCGTCGGGATATAATCAGCCTCAGCCTCAGCCTGAGCCGGGGCAAAGGGGTTGGCGATCTCCTCGTTGGCGTTAACCGCCGCCGCCCCGTAAAACTCCCGCACCGAACTATGACCCCGATCATCGGCCAGGGAAATCACACAATTACAATGGGTGAGGGCGACATCACTACTTTCGGGGCAATCATAACGCACGTCGCCCATCCTGAGGAGGATATCGCCAGCCTGTGGATTGGGATAACGAAGGGCCTGCTCGCTAATCAACCAGAGGGCCAACCCATTATAAAGCTCCAGATAAGGATCATGGCCGACAAAATCCCCCCCGGCCAGATAGCTGTGATCGATGTCGCCACCGCCGATGATCAAAGCCAACGGATTTTCTTGATATTGGCTGGCATCAATGAGCGAAGTGGCCCTAATCTTCTGCAGAACCGGGCTTTGTCGCCAAACCGTGGCCAGGCCATGGGCAAGAGCACCGCAGTTTAACTCCTCCATCCCCACCAGGGCCGGAGAAGGATAGATCATCCCATCCGGCCCCACCGCCAGCGACTCCCAGGCGGTGTTGCTCAGGTCAAAACGGGTGCCGGGGGTGCTGAACACCTGACTGCGCAGGGATTCAACATTATCAATAATAACCCCTCTTGCTTCGGCCACCTTCTGGGCCGCGAGCAACTGCGGCAAAATCAGCGCCGGTTCCACAAACTGCGCCAGACTGCCCTTGCCCCGGACAAAATGCCAGAGCAAATGGACATTCTTCACCCCATGGGCAGCGGCAAACTCCACCAGCGCAGGTAACTCATCAACATTAGCGCTATTCACCGCCACCGACAGGGTGACCGCAAACCCGGCGCCTTGAATAGCCTCAAGATTGGCCAGTAAGCGCGAAAAGGTACCCGCACCACGCAACCGTTGATGATTTTCCTCAAGGCCGTCCATACTGATTTGCAGATGCAGGCGGTCAGCGGGCAATTGCGCCAGGGCCGCAAGATGCTCACCCAAGAGCATCCCGTTGGTTAACACCACCGCATGCACGGCCTGATCCCGAAGAAGATCGGCGAGAATGGCAACAAAATCAGGATAGACAAAGGGCTCGCCACCAGTGAAATAGAAAAGGGTGCAGCCAAGGGCGCGGGCTTCGCCTAACCCCTTTTCAAGCTGCGCTCTGCTCAGGGTGCGGGTTGCCGCCGGCGAAGCGCTGAACAGACAGTGACGGCAAGCCAAATTACAGTTATCGGTAAGATGAAACCAGCATTCCTTTAACTCGGTTAATTGCAGACTGCCGCCCCGCCCTTGATATGGCCTTCCTGAGGCAGGGTCCAGTTGACCCAACAACCGTTCCCGGCTTAAAAGATCTGCAGCGGTTCCCCCTACCTGCAACTGTTGCAAAAGTTCATCGGTGGGCAGATCAGGAACCAACCAGTCCGGCTTGTCCCCTTGCACATAGACAGGCTGCCCGGCTGCTTCCAGCCGTTGCCATAGTTGTGTGTAATTCATAATCATTATATCCAGTTAGACGAGAGTCGTTTCGGAGCAGAAGATTCCGCCGGGAACAGAAGCAAACCATTTGCTTAAATAAATCAGGCGAAGCGGCAAAGTCAAGGAGATTGCGTGCAGTCTAGCAATAAACAGTGACGGAAATCAACAGTCAGGCACTTTTAGACCCTTGCCAGGGCAAACTTGCATTTGTCCCCTTCTCGGATTAATCTGCGGCCACTGTAAAGTAGCCCTGGTTTCATTTATCATCTCCACCCCACGAGGCCCCAATATCGCCATGGATCGCCACAGCTTACGCAAAACCATCCTCGCTGCCCGCGATGCCTTGCCGGAGTCAGCACGAAAGACCAACAGCAGCGCCATCGCTGAGCATCTCTGGCAGCTTGCCCCCTTTGCCGACTCCCACGCCCCGTTTATTTACGTCCATTTCCGCAGTGAGGTGGAAACCAGCGACCTGATTAACCGTAGCCTTGCCCTTCATAAAGAGGTGAGCGTGCCACTGACCCTGACCAAGGAAAAACGACTGGATCCCTATCGCCTTACCGACCCACAACAACAACTTATTCTGGGATACTGCAACATTCCAGAGCCAGACCCTAGCCGAACTCCTCTTTTTGATCCCCTTGGTATCGATGTGGTCATCCTGCCCGGCTCGGTTTTCGATGCCAATGGCGGTCGCCTTGGTTACGGCGGCGGCTACTATGACCGTTTCCTCACAGATCAGGCTCCGCAGGCCTTGCGCATCGGCATCGCCTATGAGATGCAACTGGTGGAGTCAGTGCCGCTGCTACCCCACGATCAGCGGTTGAACTATCTGGTCACCGAAGAACGAATTATCCACATAAAACCATAATTCCCCACCCGGAGGAAAATATGCCGCGCCAGACCGCCATCTTCAAAGACCCGCTGTTCATGGAACATGATCCCGGCTTCGGCCATCCCGAGTCCCTAGATCGGCTGCAGGTGATCTACGAGATGCTCGACCAGCCGGAACAACAGGACCGCTATCTGTTGCCAAGCTTTGCCCCAGCCACCGACGAGATCCTCGCCTTGAACCACACCAAGCCCCATCTCGCCAGGGTGGCGGCCACCGACGGCAAAACCTTCGCCTCCCTTGACCCCGACACCACCACCTCGGCAAAATCCCATGCGGCAGCTCGCTTGGCAGCCGGGGCAGTGGTGGAGGCGGTAAAGATGGTGGTCAGCGGCGAGGCCGACAATGGCTTCGCCCTGGTGCGACCACCTGGTCACCACGCCGAGGCTGATCACACCAGTGGTTTCTGCCTCTTCAACAACATCGCCATCGCCGCCCATTATGCTCTCGAAAACCTCGGGCTGGAACGGATACTAATTGTGGATTGGGATCTGCACCACGGCAACGGCAGCCAGCATTCATTTTATGATACGAATCAGGTGCTCTATTTTTCCACCCACCAGTACCCATACTTCCCCGGTAGCGGGGCAGTAACCGAAACGGGTAGCGGGGCAGGCAAAGGCTACACCATCAACGTGCCGCTACCCGGCGGTCAAGATGATCAGGCCTATGCCCGGATCTTTAACGAACTCCTGGCCCCGGTAGCTCGATCCTACCAGCCGGAATTGATCCTGGTTTCCGCCGGATTTGATATCAGCCTGGGCGACCCGCTGGGGTTGATGTCGGTTAGCAATGACGGTTTTGCCTACCTGACCGGGGTTGTCCAATCTTTGGCCGACGAACTTTGCTCTGGTCGGCTGGTTTTGGCCCTTGAAGGCGGCTATGATCTGGCAGGATTACGCTCCGGGGTGGCCGCAGTACTTCGTGAACTGCGCGACGGCAAAGGCCTTTCCGAACAAAACCGCAAAACCCTTGCCGCCGCTGCGCCACCGCTTATTTTCCTCGATCAAGCCATGGCTGAGGCAAAAAAACATTGGCCCCAATGAAAAACCAAACTAAACCCGATCCTTACATCTCTTTACGATGGCAAGTTTGCTGAACCATGCAAGGGAGAAAAAGAAACAGATTCAGCCCAACAAGATCAAAAAAATTCTTGCGAAGAATTCATAATTGTATAGTAGGATATAAAACACTTTGAAAATTAAGCAGCCCGCAAACAGATTAACAGATTACTTGTTACTCACCTTTGCGGACCTTATTATTATCAAAAATGACCCACCCTTTGCTGGTGAAAAACAATCTCACGGCACAACAACCTATGAATAGACAAGAACCTGCAAAAATTCTGATCACCGACGACGACAGCCTGGTTCGCGATGCGGTGGCCAAGATCCTCGAAATGTTCGGCCACCAGGTTTCCCCCACCGGTAGCGGCGAGGAGGCTCTGGAGGTTCTCACCGAGGACTTCGACCTGATCATTCTCGACATCAACATGCCGGGCATGGACGGCTTTGACACCATTAAAGAAATAAACAAGCGCGGTTACGATATCCCGGTTCTCTTTCTCACCGGCGCGGGCAGCATGGAATACGCCATCAAGGCCATCAATTTGGGCGCCTACGACTTCATCCAAAAACCCATCGAAGACATTGACCTCTTTAATGTCAAGATCAACCGAGCCATCGAAAAACGGATGTTCGTCATCAAAGAAAAGACCTACACGGAAGACCTTGAAGCTGAGGTGGCAGCCAAGACCAAGGAACTGGCAGAAAAAAACAAACTTCTGCAACAGTATAGTCATCACCTTGAGGTAGCGTCAGTCAACACCATCATTACCCTGCAAACCGCCCTTGAGGAGAAAGATCAATACACCGCCGGTCACACCAACCGGGTCACCCACTATGCCATGCTTATCGGCCGCTCCATGGGGTTGGCGCAAGAAGAGCTGGCCATCCTTGACCGGGCCTGCCAGCTGCACGATGTGGGCAAATTGGTCATTGATGTCAGCTGTATCCAGAAACCTGGCCCCTTGACCGATGAAGAGTGGCAACTGGTGCGCAAACATCCGGTAATCGGTGAAAACATCATCAAACCACTTTCCTTTCTGGAGCGAGAAGGGGCCATCGTCCGCCATCACCATGAGCGCCTGGACGGTAAGGGCTACCCCGATGGCCTCGGCGGCGATGAACTTGATCTCCTGACCAAAATCGTCACCGTTGCTGACAGCTACGACGCCATGACCTCACAGCGCAGTTACCGGATCAATTTGAACCGTGAAGATGCCGTTACAGAACTGCGCAGCTGTATTGACAGCCAGTTTGACGGAGAAGTGGTGGAGCATTTTGCCAGTGTCCTTGAAGAAGATTCCACCCTGTCCCAAAACTCCATGCAAGAGCTACAGGAAAACGGCTTTTCCGAACTTTTCACCACCTAAAACAATCCCCTCCACTTCTCCCGGCTTCGGCTGCCGTTACTGTCCGGGCTTGACGTGGTATCCCTTTTACGGTAAAAAATCCCGATGAAGATTAGCGAAGAACAAGTACAATATGTCACCAAGTTGGCCCGCCTTGACCTAGCCCCTGAAGAACTGGCGGCAATGACCGGACAGTTGGATAGGATCTTAAGTTATGTAGATACCTTGAGCGAACTGGACACCGAGGGCGTAGAGCCAACCACCCATGCCCTGGCCATCACCAATGCCTTTCGTGATGACCAGGTGAAGCCATCATTGGGCCAGGAAAAATCTCTGGCCAACGGCCCCTTGCAAAACGGCGAGGCCTTTGTGGTGCCAAGAGTCATCTAACTTGAGGCCAGACAAACCTCACCGACCTTGTTGACGATTACAGGCTACCTTGGAAATTTAATTATCAATGGTAACCGAAAGACTGCGGACCTCTCTTGCGGGGTCCGTTTTTATATGGCGGTTCCCACCAGCATTAACCGCCCCAGAAACAGGAAATTTCCATGGAACTGTACGCATCATCCATTACCGACCTCCAAAAAAGACTGCACAGCCGTGAGGTATCAGCGGTGGAAGCCGCAACCTCCGTTCTCGATCGCATTGCCCAGGTTGAAGAGACGATCAACGCCTATATCACCCTGGATCGAGACCAGACTCTGACCCAGGCCGAGGCTGCGGATCGACAACTTGCCGACCACAGCGGCGGCGCGCTCTGCGGCATCCCCATTGCCGTCAAAGACGTCCTTTGCACCGAGGGGATGCGCACCACCTGCGGCTCTAAGATTCTCAACTCTTTCATCCCTCCCTACGATGCCACCGTGGTTGAAAAACTAAAAACCGCCGGGGCGGTGATCATCGGCAAAGCGAGCATGGATGAATTCGCCATGGGCTCAGCCAACGAAAACTGCGCCTACGGCACTCCGAAGAACCCTTGGGCCACCAACCATATCTGCGGCGGCTCCAGTGGCGGTTCAGCAGCGGCGGTGGCAGCGGACGAATGCATCGCCTCCCTAGGTTCAGATACCGGCGGCTCCATCCGCCAACCCGCCTCCCATTGCGGCGTGGTCGGCCTCAAACCCACCTACGGCAGGGTGTCACGGTTCGGCTTGGTGGCCTTTGCCTCCTCCCTTGACCAAGTGGGGCCGTTGACCAAAAACGTCAGCGACTGCGCCATCATGATGAACGCGATCTGTGGTCATGACCCCAGAGACTCAACCTCGCTGAAGCAAGAAGTACCTGATTTCACCACCGCCCTTAAAAACGACCTTAAGGGCATGACCATTGGCATCCCCGAGGAATACTTCGCGGAAGGACTTGACCCGGAGGTGGAAAAAGCGGTTCGCAACGGCATCACCACCTTGGAAGAGGCCGGGGCCAAAACCATCTCGGTTTCGCTGCCCCACACCAAATACGGGGTTGCCGCCTATTACCTCATCGCCCCAGCCGAGGCCAGCTCAAATCTGGCCCGTTTTGACGGCGTCCGCTACGGATTGCGCGACACTTCGGCAGATACCCTGCAAGAGATGTATTGCAAGAGCCGCTCGCAAGGATTCGGCGACGAGGTCAAACGACGGATCATCATCGGCACCTACGCCCTTTCATCCGGCTACTACGATGCCTATTACAAAAAAGCTTCCCAGGTTCGTACCCTGATCATCGAAGACTACAAGAATGCCTTTGGCCAATGCGACCTGCTGGCCTCACCGGTTACCCCTACCCCGGCCTGGGCCTTAGGCGCCAAGAGCGATGACCCACTGTCCGCATATCTTTCCGACGCCCTGACCATCCCCAACAACCTGGCCGGGCTGCCTGGGATGTCCGTGCCCTGCGGCTTCAGCGCAGCCGGTCTGCCCATTGGCCTGCAACTGCAAGGGCCACATTTGGCCGAGGAAAAACTTCTCCGCGCCGCCTTCAATCTTGAGCAGCGCCTGGGATTAAGCGAGCGAAAACCCAACCTTACCTGAAAACAACCACCGGATGGACTGGTAACAATATGAAACTCTCCGTACCTAAAAATATCGAAACCCTGGTTCCTTACCCTCCGGGCAAGCCCCTTGAGGAATTGGAGCGGGAATACGGGATCAGCGGCTCAATTAAACTTGCTTCCAACGAAAACGCTTGGGGTCCCTCGCCCAAGGCAACCGCCGCCATCGCCAAAGCACTGACCAACCTGCACCGCTACCCCGACGGCAGTTGCTACTACCTTGCCAACCGACTGGCGGAAAAAATCGGCGTCAAGCCGGAGGAATTGGTCTTTGGCAACGGCTCCAACGAGATCATTGGACTACTGGTCTCAACCTTTCTGTTGCCGGGCGAAGAGGTAATCACCAGCCATCCCACCTTTCTTGTTTATCAAAAGATGGTGCAAGCCCAAGGCGGCGTCAACCGGGTGGTGGAACTGAACAACCTCCACCACGACCTTGACCGTATCGCAGCGGCGGTTACTGACAAAACCAGGTTGATCTTTCTCGACAACCCCAACAACCCCACCGGCACCATCTTCACCCACCAGGAATTCAAAGCATTTCTGAACAAAATCCCGGAATCGGTGATCGTGGTTCTTGACGAAGCGTATGTTGATTTTGTTGCGGCTCCAAACCGCCTTGACGCCCGTGAATACCTGCACCTACCCACCCCGGTGGTGGCCCTGCGCACCTTCTCCAAAGCATACGGTCTGGCAGGTTTACGGGTGGGCTACGGGTTAATGCGACCCGAAATCGCCGACTATCTGCACCGGTTGCGGCAACCGTTTAACGTCAACACCCTGGCCCAGGTGGGAGCGCTGGCCTGTCTCGACGATGACGAACATTACCAACAAACCATGAACCTCACCAAAGAGGGGATGGCCTGGCTACAGGCAGAGATACAAAAACTCGGCTGTCGCCCCCTTTCCTCAAACGCCAACTTCTTTCTGGTGGACGTGGGGGTCAGCGGCAAGTTACTCTATGAGAAAATGCTCTCTAGGGGGGTGATTATCCGCCCCATGGCCGCCTATGGCTTTCCAAACCATATCCGCATCACCATCGGTCTCGCGGCGGAGAACCAACGTCTGGTCTCGGCGCTGGCCGAGTCCCTACAAGAGATTGGCGGCTAACGGGAATAAAAGATGAATAGCAATATAATCACCATCGACGGCCCTTCCGGGGGTGGCAAAAGCACCGTGAGCCAGATGCTTGCCACCCACCTTCACTACACCTATCTTGACACCGGGGCCATGTACCGGGCAGTGGGGATCAAGATTATCCGCAGCAAGATCGACGAAAATGACCAAGAAGCCCTGAACCAGTTACTGACAGACATCGATCTGCGCCTGAGCACCGATGACAGCGGCACCAAGGTTTTTATCGACAACGATGATGTTTCCCAAGCGATCCGTACCGCCGAGATGGGGATGGTCGCCTCAAGGGTTTCGGCGATTCCGGCTGTACGCCGCACCCTGACCACCCTCCAGCAAGAGATGGGTCAACAGGGGAAGATAGTCGCTGAGGGCCGCGACATGGGAACGGTGGTCTTTCCCAACGCCCCCCACAAATTTTACCTGGACGCCACCGCGGAAGAGCGAGCTCGCCGTCGCCACTTGCAACTACAAGAGAAAGGGGAAGCATCTGACTACCAAAATCTTTTACAACAGATCATCAAGCGGGATCACGACGACAGCTCCCGGGATCTGGCGCCGCTGAAAGCCGCCGATGACGCAATCATCATCGATTCATCAACAATGGATGCCGAGGCAGTGGTTCGCTTCATGCTGGATAGAATAAACGCTTGCTAAGCCAAGGAGGACGTTATGGACGAACAACCCAGAAACCTGCAGCGCCGCCACCTGATCTTTTACCTTGAGGTTTTTGACGACACCACCGGCCAACAACTTGGTCATCTTGTTGATCTCACCACCAAAGGACTCAAGCTGGTCAGCAAGGAGGCATTTCCCGACGGCCAGACCTATAATATGCGCATGACGCTGCCGGAAGACTACTTCGAAGAGAAGACCCTGCGCTTCAAAGCCACCAGCCGCTGGAGTACCAACGCCGTTAACCCTGACTTTTACGACACCGGCTTTCAGGCAGAAGACCTTGATCGGGAGACCATCGATATCATCGTTAAACTCATCCAAGCCTTGGGCTTCAGCGACAGCGACATCGAGTAAAGACAATTATGAAACAGATTCTCGACTGCACGGGCATGCTGTGCCCGGAACCGGTGGTTCATACCAAGAACGCTTTGGAAACATTGGCCACCGGCGATACGGTGTTGGTAATCGTTGACAACGGCGAATGCAAACACAACGTGGAACGATTTGCCAAAAACCGCGACTGTACGGTGAAGATCCAATCCGTGGGCGACACCTTCCGTTTGCAGATCACCAAGGGCGATGAAGAGAAAGTTGCCGCCCCCTTTACCCCCGAGGACTACGCCTGCGAGTTGCCGACCCTTGAACTTGTCTATGTCATTCCGTCCGACACCCTTGGCCACGGCGACGAGGCCCTGGGCCGCATTTTGATGCAGGCCTTTATCAAAACCATTGGCGAAGTTTCCCCCCTCCCGCAAAAAATCTTGCTTTACAACAGCGGCGTGCGCCTCGCCACCGGAGACTCCAACCTCATCGAACCGCTCCAAGAACTGGCCAACAAGGGGGTGGAAATACTCTCTTGCGGCACCTGCCTCGACTTTTACAATCAAAAAAAAGAACTGCGGGTTGGAGACATGACCAACATGTACAATATTGTCGAAGCCATGGCGCAGGCAACCAGAACGGTCAACCCTTGCTAACCAACTGCTCATTGCCCAAATAAACCTTGTTTGGGCCGGCCCATGCAGATGCCAATGAAAATGCCCCCCAAAGACTCGGGAGAACGCTGCTATGCAGTGCTCTTCTCCATTCACTTTGTTCTCAAGGCAGAAAAGCTGCTCAAAGAACAAAAAATATCCTACGAACTATCCCCCATCCCCCGTGCAATCGGCTCTTCCTGCGGTATGGCTCTGGAATTCCCCTGTGCCGAAACAGAGTCGATCCAGGCATTACTACACAAAGCTGATATCGACATCATCGGCCTCTACCGACGAACCAGCGCTGATCAATTTGTTAGCTTAGACTAACGCTGAACGCAATTCCCCTCCCCCCCTTATAGCCACTGACCGCCAGACCATTGGTGCCAAAACAATGCAGGTTGCTTTTGCACGAATAACAAAATATATGTTATCATTGTCAGTATTGACGGTTTTCTATTGCCGCCACCATCAGCCGTACAGGATGACCAGATGAACACAGCCCGCTTCACATCCACCCTGCTCACTGTTACCTTTGGCCTGGTTGCAGCCTTTACCCTTTGGCAACCGGCAAACTGCACGGCTGGCACCTATACCGTATCAGCACATGGTAGCGCCACCGACGGCGTTAGCCGTTCCGACTTAAACACTCGCACCTCTGCCACCGGTGGCCAAGATTACAACGTCGGCAATTGCGCCCATTGTCATGAGCAGCATGCCAGTGTCGGGGGCAGTGAACCTAGTCCCACAGGGGGCCCGGACAACTATCTGGGCATGGATCCCGAACAAGATTTCTGTCTAGAATGCCACGGCAATGGCGGCAATGACTCCTCTGCCTCAGCAGGCGCCCCGGATGATATCAAGACCGATATTGACAAAACAGGCGGCAGACACAACGTCTATCTCAGCGATACAGCCCATCGAGCTCACGAAACCATTACAGATATCAAAGATGACAAACATATTGAATGTACCGATTGCCATAACCCCCATGCCGCAGGAACAACCTTACATCATACCCACGACGGAACCCAAATTCTCGACCCCATAACCTCCGTCACCACCCATACCAACGCCATTGCCACCACCAGCCCGCTGTACAAGGCCACCGGCATCGAAGCCAACTATACGGGCATAGATAGCAATTGGGGTAACGACAACATCGACTATGGTGATCCTTACAGTGCCATGCAAACGGCCACCAAGGAATACCAGATCTGCTTCAAGTGCCACACCAAAGCAAACATCAGTGTGGAAAGCTGGGGTGACCCCGCCGACCCAGCCATGGCCTGGACCGACGTCGGCATGGAATTCAACCCCTACAACAAATCTTTCCACCCTGTCGTTTCTGGACTCAGCGGTGGAGTTTCCGGTTCCAGCGCGCTGAACCCCGCTCAACTGATCGCGCCCTGGAACGTCGACGTCGGCACCCAAACCATGTACTGCACCGACTGTCACGAAAGTGATTCCGGCCTGGCCGGACCACACGGCTCAGCGGTAAAATGGATGCTGGCCGGCACCAACAAGGCTTGGCCCTATTGTGACAAGGGCAAAAATGGTCGCCAGGAAACCGGCACCTACAGAACGCTGGGAGATATGGATCTGGACATTAACACCAGTCAAGGCACCTTTTGTAGGAATTGCCACCCCAACGACGTCCCCACCAGCCCAGTCATCAACGATGCCCATGACCAAACTAACCACTCGGGTACCGCCTGTGTGGATTGCCACATCAGGATCCCCCATGGGGGAAGAGTCTCGCGGCTGATTGCCGCCGACAACAGCGACACTTATACCATGCCAGACCGCTACACGTCTGATGGAGCAGGGGACAACACCGATGCCGCAACTGCTCCCAAGGTAAGAAAGTTCATAAAAACAGACGCAACAGACTACTCCAAGGGTAATTGCTACTCTACCGCCGGAGAATGCGACGGCACAAGTGCTCACGGTCCAGACATCACCGGTGAATCGTGGTAACAAGTAAACTTAACCGGCTTGGCCCACCCACCACTCTCCCGATAAAAACTTTCCACGCCTCCCGGTGACCCGCCCCCATCGTATGCGATTCCATCTCAAACATATTCTCACCTCCCCGAAAACAGTTTTTGCCCTCCTCTTGCTACTGCTTTCCTCCGTTGCCCTCTCCATCTTTATTCCTCAGGAATTCAGCACCCCTCCGGCACAGTTAACCCTCTGGCAACAGGCACACCCAACCTGGCTGCCAATCATCCAACGATTTGATCTTGCCCGACTGTTTACCGCGCCATGGTTTGCCGCCCTCCTCTTTATCTTTCTGCTCTCTCTGACCATCACCACCTATGACCAATTTCGCCACGCCTATAAAAAAATGTTCTCCATTTCCGCCCCCATGCCGCCACCTACCAACCAACTCAGCCCCACCGCTGATCACTTTGAAGCACAGATCTCAGCGGCAGCGTTACACTCCACCCTCAAAAGGGCTGGTTATTGGAAACTTGCCGACACAGATGGCGGCAACCGATATGTAAAACATCCTTGGGGCTACTGGGGGCTTACCCTCCTCCACCTTGGCATCCTAATCACCATTGCTGGAGCCCTACTCTTGGTTGCCACCCAAAAAGAAGGTGTGCTGCGCCTCACCGAAGGAGAAACACATACCCCCAACAGCCCCTGGCTTTATGAAGATCATGGCCTCTTAGCCCCATCGTTCCGACTGCCTGCTGCCGTCCGCCTGGAACAATTTACCCCTGAATTCTGGAACAAAGGTGGGGTCAAAAGCATCACCAGCAACCTGATCTTCATTTCTCCAAACGGCCAGGCCGCCCCCCTGACCACCACCACCGGATCCATCCTGCAACACCAGGGCTTGCGGATCTATCAAGAAAAAACCTTCGGCAACAATTTCCATCTCCTACTCACCGACCGCACGGGGATAACCGGCGAATTAATTCTGGACATGGAAAGCCCGACCTCACTCACCAAAGCAAGCTACGGGAACTTTGATTTTCAGGAAATCCCCTATCATCTCAAAGCAAAATCCTATGCCGACGCGGCTAAAACAAACCTGGCCAGCAACAATCCTTTGCTGGTTGTGCGCCTGTTCGCTAACAACCAACTCATCGACGAACTTTCCCTTACCAAAGGAGAACATGGCGACCTTGGCCCCTATGCTGTAAAACTCATGGGGGTTACCCAATGGACCGGGTTTATTTTCTGGGAAAAAACCGGCATGCCCGGCATTTTCTGGGGCATTTTTATTTTCTCCTTGGGCGCCCTGCTCTACTATTTTACAATCCCCCGAGAGTTGTATTGTCAAAAGAGGGATGGTGGCTACCGCTTACGGTGGAAATGTCCCAGGTTTCGCGATCACTACCTGGAAGAATACTGTTCGGTGCGCCAGCGCCTACAAGGATTGAAAAACCCATGAACAACGATTTCACCATCCTCACCGGTATGCACTGGTCAGCAGTGCTTCTCTATGTGGTTGCCACTGTCGGCAATACCATGGGGATCATTTTCCAGAAGGAACAGACCGAACGGCTTGCCTACCGGCTGGTTATCACCGGCCTAATTATCCATAGCAGCGCGCTCCTTTTTTGGTGGTACGTGGTGGGCCATGGACCATATTTGGCCCGCTATGAAATCCTTTCGGCAATGGCCTGGGGGACGATGCTGACCTTCCTGCTCTTCAGCAAACCCTTTCCAGCCATCCGCCCGGCCAGCCTGCTGGTCTTTCCGGCGGTGGTGCTAATGATTGGACTCGGCATCTTCTTTAACCCGGCGGTGAAAGCGTTGCCCCCCACCTTCCGGGGCATCTGGCTGGTACTGCATGTAATCTTTTACATGATCTCGCTGGCAACCATCATCATCGCCCTGGCCCTTTCCCTTGGCTATATCCAAAGAAAAAGAACCAGTTACTCATGGCTGGCGCGCCTTCCCGAACCTGCCGCCATGGATCTGCTCGCCTACCGCTTTACCGGCTTTGGCTTTGTGTTCTGGTCCATCGCCATGCTCACCGGCGCGGTCTGGGCCTATCAATCCTGGGGTAGGTTCTGGGGCTGGGATCCCATTGAAACATGGTCACTGATCACCTGGGGCGGCTTTGCTATCTATTTGCACCTGCGCCGCTTCTTCGGCCTCAAAGAAGAAAAAGCGGCCGCCCTGCTCATCATCTGTTTCCTGCTTTCCATGGCGTCATTATTTTTTGTGCCGCTGTTTGATTCGTCAATTCACTCGGAATACTTCCGATGAAAACTTTTTTATCTCTTCTGACCATTTGCCTGCTGCTGGCGATTACCGGTTGCGACCGCCAGCCACAGCCCGCCGCCCACAGCAGACAGGCAGCGGTTGAGGCCGCCGTCACCTGGTACGACGCCCTCCTCGCCGACGGGTACCGAAACCTCAAAATGAATTCCCTTGCCCAAGTCGCCACAGCCCAAATGGCCGAAAAGGCTTATTACCAGATGGCCGCCACTGGTGAAGCAGGCTTAAAGATGGACTCAAAACTGCAAGAGATCACCTTCGCTCCACTCCAGGAGATTACCCCCAACACAGTCACCATTGCCGCAGAAGAGGAGTGGGAATATGTCTATTGGGAGATCAAGAGCGGCAAACGCCTTTTTGCCAACACGGTGCATTACAGCCTCACTTACACCCTCTCCCACACCACCGACAAATGGCTGGTGGCAGACATATCCATCCAGAAAACTAAAGAAAGCAAGGATTCAAGTTTTATCTTCCAACGCCCCCCCAACCACCCACAGGGGGGGGCAAAAAATTGAGCCGAACGGGAATCGGGCCAACCCTAGCGTCCCTCTCAATAAGCTATTTTGTCTCCACAGTGGCCCTTGCCATCTATTTCTCGCCCTTCCTTCGCCTGCCCGTAATCTCTAAGGATCTCCGCATCACCATCGGCGCCGCCTTTATCGCGATGGGCATTGTCCTCTATATTACCGGCGTCATCTTCATGCTGAAGGCCTACAATGCCGACAAACTCTGTACCTCGGGGGCCTTTGCCCTCTGTCGGCACCCAATTTATTCAGCCTGGATCTGTTTTATTGTCCCAGGGCTATCTTTCTGGGCAAATTCATTGCTCAGTTTCACCACCCCTTTAGTAATGTACATTATATTTAAGATATTAATCAAAAAGGAAGACCGCTATTTGATGACAAAATTCGACACAGATTATATCTTGTATAAAAAAAATACCCCCGAGATATTGCCCCTCGGCTGGCTTAAGAAAACAAAGCTCTAAACCCCACGCTCACCGCGAACAGCACCCACAAACCACCTATAGGTAACAAAATGTTTTTCAAATCGGCGCCGCCCATCCAATATGCTCTGAACTCAGATTTTGTCGCCGAACTCGATCAAGCCATCCTCGCTTTTATCGATAAAGGGTTAGCTTATGACGATGAGGAAGAGTTCAATCGCATCGCCCTCGCCCAGTTTGAACTCCAGTTTCACACCATCCCCCCCTATCGGGAGTATTGCCAGCACAAAGGCGTTTCCCCAGCTGCGGCAAAGAAGTGGCAGGAGATCCCGGCGGTGCCGTCAAAAGCCTTCAAAGATTTTGTCCTGGCCTCCTTTCCGGTGGAAAAAGCCGAACACGCCTATTTTACCAGCGGCACCACCAATCCCCTAAAAAAGGGCCAGATCTACCGTGACCCAGCAGCAGTGAAATTAATTCACGCCGCCAACGGTTTATTAACCCGAAAATATGTCTTTCCCGACCAGGAACGGATGAAGATCCTGCTGATGACTCCATCACCGCAAATGGCCCCCGGCATCGGCATGGCGGTGGGGCTTGATCGGGTGCGCACCCAGTTCGGCACCCCGGACAGCGATTATCTGATCTCATTTGGCGGCTTGAATCTTGAACTCATGGTACAATCATTACTGGATGCGGAAGCAACCGGCGCTCCCCTGGCCTTGATCGGCAGCACGCCAGGCTTTATCTTTTTCTTCAAGGCCTGTGCTCGGGATAAGATCAGCTTTAAACTGCCCCTGGGGAGCAGGATCTGCGACGGCGGCGGCTATATGGGCCAGTTCGGTGAGTGCTCCAAGGAAGAGTATTTTGAGATGTGCCACGAAATCCTTGGCATCGAAGAACCTTACTGCATCAATGTTCTCGGCATGGGGGAGGTCAGCACCAACTTCTTTGACAGCACCCTGGCTGATCATCTGGCCGGACGCCAGAGCAGTCGCCACAAAATCATCCCGCCTTGGACCCGCACCCAGGTGGTTGATGTGGACACCTTTACGCGGCTACCGCCTGGAGAGGTGGGACTGCTCAAGCATTACGATCTGGTCAACCGCAGCATGGTGGTGGCGGTACAGACCGACAACCTGGGCTTTGAGACCGAGGACGGTTTTGAGATCGTCGGTCGTTGGCAGAAACGACCAGGAAAACTTGATGCAGAAGAGATCAGGGGCAGTCATGGCGGTAAGCTAATGAACCAGATGATCGACTTCCTCCTCAAAAGAAATCTCAAGAAACTTGGCCGTTTGCACGCTAAACTTACAAAATCACTGAGCAAGAAATGAGTTTCTTCAGCTTTTGGAAAGCACCAAAAATCAACGACGAACTCATCGGCAAAGATGAGAAGGTCTGTAGCTGCTCGGTGCGGATCGCCCAATTGCTACAAAAATCCACCGCTAACGACAACCATAAGAAATCACTGCGGCAAACCCTGTTGCGGCTGCGGACACCTGAAAATCACGGCGGTAAAGATCGTAAATGAAATCTTGGCTCTACCTCATCAACAACTTTGCCCACGATCTTTTTACCGGGATCTGGTTCGGAAGTTTTATCGGCCTCTACACCTGCCACCGCCAAGTAAACGGGCTGACAGAAGTGCCACCGGCCTTGGCAACCTTTGCCAGCGAACTCCAGAACCAATTCTTTTGGCTCGGCAACGCGGCCCTGGTATTAATCATGCTCACCGGCCTGGTTCGGTTTCTCTACCGGCGCGACTGGGACAAGATGGAAGAGCCAGGCAAACTTAAAAAACCGATCCTGATCGTCAAGCACGCCTTTCTCGGCACCGCCTTTATCGTCGGTAGCGTGTTTGCTGTTCTCTGGACTTTGTAATCATGAAACTGAAACGTGTCGCCCTTATCACCCCCCCCTACCACTCCGGCGTGGTGGAATCTGCCGGAACCTGGCTGAACTTAGGCTTTGTCTATATCGCCGGAGCCTTGCGCGAGGCTGGCTATGAGGTGGATTACTACGACGCCATGTCCCTCTGGCATCAATGGCCAGAGATCCGCCAACGCATTGAAGATTTTGCTCCAGAGGTGGTAGCGACCACTGCCTTTACCCCCTCCATTGTCGATGGGGTGGAACTACTGCGACTGGCCAAGGAGATCAATCCCCGCATGGTTACCGTGATCGGTAATGTCCATGCCACCTTCTGTTATGACGAGCTGCTCAGCGCTAAAGATAATCCCATTGATTTTGTGGTGCGAGGCGAGGGAGAGATTACCCTCCCCACCCTACTTGATTGTCTTAACGATAATGACGATCCCAGCAAGGTCGCGGGAATCGCCTTTCGCGTTAACAATAAGATTCAGGTTACGGCTGACGCCCCTTTCATCGCCGATCTTGACGCTTTGCCCACCGCCTGGGATCTGGTGGAATGGCCCATTTACTCTTACCGCCCGAAAAAGAACTCCACCCTGGCCATTGTCTCTTCTTCTCGTGGTTGCAAGCAAAACTGCTCCTTCTGCTCCCAACAACTCTTCTGGAAACGCTCCTGGCGAGCACGAAGCCCGGAAAACTTCGTGGCTGAACTTGAACACCTAAATCAACAATACGGGGTCAACGTCGCCATGCTCGCCGATGAGATCCCCACCCTGGATCGCAACCGCTGGGAAAATATTCTGGATCTGCTCATTGAAAGGCAAACAGGGGTAAAACTCCTCCTGGAAACCAGGGTTGACGATATCCTCCGCGATGAGGATATCATGGATAAATACCGCCAGGCCGGTATCGAACATATCTACGTCGGGGTTGAGGCCGGTTCCCAGAAAAACCTGAACCTTTTCAAGAAAGGCACCAAGGTCGAACAATCCAAGCGGGCCATCGACATCATCAACAACGCCAACATCGTCTCTGAAACCTCTTTTGTCTTAGGCATGCCGGACGACACCCCGGAGTCCATCGCCGCTATCGTTGCTCTCGCCATCCACTATAACCCGGACATGGCCTTCTTTCTCGCCATCGCTCCTTGGCCCTATGCCGATCTGTACCCAACCTTAAAAAAATATGTGGCCGTGACAGATTACCGGAAATACAATCTGGTGGAGCCGGTGTTGAAGCCTGAGGCCATGACCCTTAAAGAACTGGAAAAAGAACTGGGCCACGCCGCCAAGACTTTTTTTATGCACAAGTTTCAAAACCTCGACCAGCTTAGTCCATGGAAACAGGAATTCATGACCCAGGTCTTCAAACTCCTGGTCAATAATTCTTATCTTGCTAAACAAATGCGCGAGATGGCGATGGAAGGCGAAACCATGCCCATTGCCATCAAAAATGCTCTACAGAAACCAACCGCTGAACAGATACCGAACCAAGTTATTCCTCCCATTCCCTAGTGTCATGTCAACTCTGAAACCATGCATCATGATGGCCATTTTTTACCCCTACGGCGTTACAACTTGAATCACCTAGCACGGCAATGCTCTCTAAATCGTGCCTTGCAGGCAAAAAAATCGCTGCCCAATTTCCCGGCATTTCATCTTTGACGCGACCCAATCCTCCTGCACACGCGGCAGCGCTATGGTTAGTAAACCACGCGCCCAGATGAAAACAACTTAGCCGAAAACAAAATTTAACTTCCCCCACCTTCCCTTGCGAGGTTATATTGTTTATGATAGATTTCGCAGAGATTGGCCTATATTTCACCATCTTGAATGCCTGTGCCGCTTCTGAACTTCGCAGGCTCTTTTTATTTTAGCGCCCCGGGCAGTATCGCCGTGGAGGAATACGAACGTGTTCACCGGTTTCAAGATAAAAAAACTCCTCAACAAGTATGCTGCGGCAGAAACTCCCCAGCAGGATACTGCCATTGTCGCCGACCTCAAGGAGATCGGCCATGCTGCGGTACGCGCAGCCATTGAGGCCTTTCAACAAAAAAAACTCCCTTCCGGTAAAGCACAGTTTCTCTTGGCTAAAATCTGCGACGATGAGTCACAGGAAGAAATCATTTCACTCCTGGGTGACCCGTACGACGAAGTGCGGAGAGTCGCCAAAACCATCATCATCGATAAATGGAGCAAATCATCAACCCCGTTTCTGGTTGAAGCGCTCAAAAGCTCCGACACCTACACCAGAACCAACGCCACCGAACTCCTCAGCACCTTCAAGTCACAATCATGTATTCCCGACCTTATTGGTCTCTTTAACAGCGCCACCCCGGAAACAAAACGCTGCATTATCAAGGTAATCGGGCGCATCGGCGGCACCACCGGCACCAAACTGGCCATGAGCGCCCTTAACGACAACAGTTGGCAGGTTCGTCATGCCGCCGTCAAATGCCTCGGGATCCTGAAAGCGCCGGAAAGCGTCCCCCCTCTGCTGGAGAAACTTGACGAAAAAGATCCACAGATGAAGATGCTGGCCATGGATGCTTTGGACGCCATTGGCGACAAGAGCGCCTCAAACAAAATGCTTGCTCTACTCACCGACGACGACCTGCTGGTACGGCAACGCGCCACCGACTGCTTGATCCATATCGCTGATGCGAAAATAGTCCCCCAGGTTATCGAACTGATGCGCAACCCGGATGTCAATATCCGCCGTTGCGCCATTGAGGTTTTAAAGAACCTCAAAGATCCCAACACCAGTGAAGAGTTGATGCTGGCGCTGAAGGACTCCGACTGGTGGGTTCGCCAAATCGCCACCAGCTCCCTCACCGCCTTGCACGGTGACAACAATATCACCAGAGGGTTTATTTCCCTAACCCGTGATCCCGACGAGAACCTGCGCCGCTGCGCAGTGGAATTCTTTAACAATGTCGTTGACCCCCTGGCCTTCGACGCCTTGGTGGAAAGACTGGCTGACGAAGATTGGTGGGTTAGGGAAAAAGCCCTCCGCGCCTTAGGGAAACTAAAGGACGAACGAGCCATTGATCCCATTGCGAAGCTCATCGACGACCGGGAAATGGGCCGCGGGGTACCAGAAGCCCTGGCCAAAATCGGCGGAGATGGCGCCCTTGCCCATCTAACCCGCTTCCTTAGTGTAAACTCCAAGCGACTGAAGATAGATACCATCAAAGCCCTTGGCCTGATGAAAAACAAAAACGCCACTGATGCGATCAAACAATGCCTCTCTGACCAAGATCAAGAGGTCTCCGCTCAGGCTGTGGAAACCCTTAAAGAACTTACCGGTCGCCAATTCACCGCCAACCCGGATGAAGATCAGAGCCAGGGCGGCGACACCAGGCGGGTGGTTTCAAAACAAATCGCCGCTGGCACCTCGGTAACTGAAGCCATTTTGGTGCTCGACCTCTGCAACTCCACCGACATCGCCAACCGATACGGCGACACCTTTTCCCTGAACCTGATCAAGAACCTCACCGACATGGTCTCCCCCATCGCCCGCCAGGAGAAATGTCGCTTCAGCAAAGGCACCGGTGACGGCTTCCTGATGACCTTTCCCGATGCGGCCAATGCGGTTCGCTTTGCCCAGAACACCCTGGTTACTGTGGCTAACCACAACGCCAAAGCCCAGGAGCGAGAACGAATCAACCTGCGCTTTGCCATCCATTTTGGCGAGGCAAAGGTAGATGATCAGGGCGACCGCCTTGGCGTGGCGGTGAGTATGACCTTCCGGGTGGAAGGGGTCAAAGCCGAAGGGCTGATCCCCTTGGAAGGCGGCATGACTGCCGAAGAGGTTCCTTCCGACAATCGGATTCTCGTTTCAGAAAACGTGTTCAAGGAGATTCAACAGATGCAGGGGCCGCAGATCAAACTGGTGGGCCTTTTTGAGCTAAAAGGGATCACAGGCTTGCACAGGATTTACTCACTTACCTGACCAGAAACAAGAAATGCCTTTTTGCCCTGAAACACTTCTAATTGGTGACTGCCGTGTATGAAAGAATTGAACACATCCTTCGTGAAAACCCTTTTTTTGAAGATTTTGACACGGATGAAATTGACTTCTTCGCCAAACAGATGAGCCTGCGCAGCTTTCCAGAAAAAGCCATCATCGTGCAGAAAGAAGAACATGGGAGTTTTCTTTTCTTCGTTGTCGATGGCGAGGTCGAAGTTCGCCTTGAAGGACCAGACTTTAAACAAATCATCGTCGCCACCCTAGGACGAGGAGCATGTGCCGGTGAAATGGCCCTCATTGATGACTTTCCCCGTTCGGCAACCGTTATTACCGCCAAACCATCCGAACTCCTGCTCCTCACCAAGAACCGCCTGGATTCAATCTGCGCGGAAAATCCGCACCTCGGCCTGAAATTTATCAAGGGTCTCACCAAAAGCCTCAGTATGAAACTGCGCCAGACCACCGGCCAATATGCCGAACTAGCCTAAGTTCTGCACCACCCTCAAACAACCCACAGACCCTTGTATCAGCCAGACTAGCTCATTCAAGCAGTCAGTATCTGAGCAAATCCATCCTTGCCTTCCCTGCCACCTTTTGGTAAGAGTTGCACTCTTCTCACTACAATTTTCTACAAACTCCATTAACTGCCTAAGGATCCAAACCATGGAAATCACCGCTAGCCAGCCCATTTCTCAACGCTCTGGTTTTGTAACAATAACTGCCTGGATTTTTATCATTATTGGCTCACTCACCACCATCGCCAGCCTGATCCAAGGTTTGATGTATGTCCGGATGCTATCCATGCCTATTATGCATCAGGCAATGCATGAGGGCGCAAAGCAAATGCCGTTCTTACTACAATTAATCTTCGAAAATTTCCGGCTCTATCTGGCCCTTATTTTTTCCCTTTCTTTTTCCACCTTGCTCTCGGCCATCGGCCTTCTCAAACGTAACAACCTGGCGCGGAAATTACTTATAGCTGTTCTTGCTTTCGCTGCTCTGGCCCTGCTGGTTGCCTTTGTTACCCAACTTTCCATCAGACCGGCCACAGACAATATCCCCAGCGCCCAGATCCCGGCAGAGGCCAAAACCATGATTCGGGCCATGAAGGGGTTCATGTTCATTATTACCTTCTCTGTTTCCTGCCTGGTCGGATGGCTCATTGCCCATCTCACCGCTCCGGAAATCACCCAAGAATTCACTTAAGGGTGTCTTGAAGATTTTCTTTTCACCCCCCTGCAACGTAGATAAACAAATCCTGCGAGGACATGCTTTCCTTGAACACGCATTGATTGACAGGCTCTTTCTCCGGCTCGCCAGCAACTTCACGGACGGCGACTACCCACCTTTTAGCCAGTAGCTAGTGGTCAACTACCCCAGCTCCAGAGACAACGCCCCCTCCTCCTCGCCAGCACAGTTACCTGAAATCCAGCCCAAAACGACAACACCATTTCCTTGCCATTCCTTCCCTTAACAATTACCATGAGCAAAATACAGGTAAATTTCAACTTGGTATAATCATGCTGCCCAGATACTCATCTGCTTTTATTTCTTCTTTACTTACCAGCTCAGCCACCATCGGTTGCGCCGCGTTTCTCATTACCACCATCAATTATCTTTTCCCCACCTTGAACATCGGTCAACCCTACATCATTGCCCCGCTGTTAATCATTATCATGGGGCCGCTGCTCTACTTCTTCGCCTTTAAGCCACTGATTGAAAGATCTGTACAAAACCATGCTGAGGCCGCGGCCATGAACCGTGCCCACCATATGCTCCTCACTGTCCTCGACAGCCTGGATGCCATCGTTTACGTCGCCGACATCCAGACCTATGAGCTCCTCTTTCTGAATCGTTTTAGCCGTGATATCTTCGGCGACGGAATTGGCAAGCCATGCTGGCAGGTACTCCAAAGCGACCAGGAAGGGCCGTGCGAGTTCTGTTCCAATCACAAATTAATCTCCACAGAGGGGGAAGTGCAGGGCATGTATGCCTGGGAGTTCAAGAACACCGTTAACAACCACTGGTACGACATCCGGGATCGAGCAATCCCCTGGATCGACGGGCGATTAGTCCGCCTGGAGATTGCCACCGACATCACAGAAAAAAAGGGCGCCGAAGCGGAAAGGGAAAAACTGATTGAAAAACTACAACATGCATTGGCCGAGGTGAAAACCTTGCAAGGAATCATCCCCATCTGCGCCTATTGCAAAAACATCAGAGATGACCAGGGATACTGGAATCAGGTGGAAGAATATCTTGGCAAGCACGCAGAAGTCGATTTCAGTCACGGTATCTGTCCTGACTGTCTAGACAAAAACTTCCCGGAGCTGAACAAGCAAAAAGAATCGGCGGCAGCGCAAATCAGAGCAAGTGGTTCTCAATAAGAACGACCAATTTGAAGCCCCAGAGGGATTTGCCGCCAAGAGTAAGATCAATAAAGAATAACCCGCCGGGGGGCGGGAGTGGTGACGCGAGCGGTCTGTAACGGCTTGCTGGCTGGATGCCAGACCCACTGAGCGGTAACCCAGCCACTGGTAAGACTGTGCCGCAGGTAACTGCGGCTATAACCACGGGCGGCTCGATTCATTTCATCAGCATTGGCAAACTCGGAAACAGCGACGGATTGAACACCGATACGCACCATGTAAAGGGTATCGAGATCCACCCTTTCCCGCTCAACACCGTTGGGCAACAGAAAAGCCTTCACCGGCCCAATCAAGGTATCCGCAGCAGCGATATTACCCGCCTCAGCCAAATCAAGGCTGGGCACAATCATGACCGGCACCGCATCACGGACCAGATACTTGGCAAGTTGATCAAGATCCCTATTATCCAAGGTTACACAACCATTGGTGCTGGTGGGGCGCAACTCCCGATTGGTGCCGTGGATGAAAATGCCATCACCGCCCCGTTTGTCTTCCTGATCGAAATAGTTCGGATAATCGAGATGAAAGGCGCGACGACCAAAAACCGTGACCTTACTGTCGGTGTAGACCTTAGTGATAAAATAAACCCCCTCGGGGGTCTTTTCGTCACCACGCAATTCTTTGTTGCCCTGATTGGCACCACTGGCACAGACATACTGGACGAGAATCTTAGGGGTAACGCCATCATGCTCCACGACAAATAAACGCTGTAAGTCCTTGGCCACCAAAATTAGCCGCAAAGGTTTCTGAACCGCAAAAACCGTCACCGCGCGGTCGACAAGACGAACAACCGCAGCAGCCCGCGCCTTACTGGTGGGCACCGGACCGGCAGCAAAGACCGCCCCCGACCCAAGCAAGGCTGAGAAAGAAAAACATAATGCGGCGATGAACGAAAACGATCGCATATACTTTCTAGGGAAAAGTTAAGGTCCAGAGGAAACCGGCCACCCCGGCATTTATCCACAAAAACCAAGATATACCAGATAAGCCGTGGTTGTCAATCAGCCAACCACTTTCGCTTCCGACAAGCAGCAAGAACCAACCCTTGAAGAACAGCGATAAAGCTCGGGCGAGCATTGAGACCGGGAGTACGCAGCAAACGCATCCCCAGCCCTTCCGCCTGTTTTCCATAGAGGATGTCAATCTCGTAAAGAGTCTCGACATGGTCGGAAACAAAACTGATCGGCACCACCAACAGATTACGCATCCCCTGCGCAGCAAGGGTTGTCAACATCTCCGGGGTGGATGGCGCCAACCACCGCACCGGCCCACTGCGACTCTGAAAACAAAGGCGCCCCTTGACCCCGGTTTTAAGCTCCACCGCGGCAATGGTCTCCTTGATCTCATCGAGGTAGGGATCACCCTCTTCGATAAACTTCACCGGCAGACTATGCGCCGAATAAACCACCTGGGTCTTGCCATCGTCTGGTAATTCAGCCAGGCCCGCTTTGATATCTAAAGCCAAACAATCGACATAAGCTGGATCACTGGCCCAGGAATCGATCTCGACAAGTTCAAAAGGATGGACTGATTGGGCAATGGCCCGACGCAGATCGGTTATAGACGAGCCACCAGTGGCCTTTGAATAATGGGGATAAAGGGATAACGCCACCAACTTGTGCACCCCGGCTGCCGCCAGTTCCGCCAGGGTATCATCAGACCTGGGCGACCAGTAACGCATGGCCATCTTCACCGGAAAGGAACCAACCGGGGCCAGGGCCTGGGCAAGGGCTGCCCCCTGCTCGGCGGTAAGTCGTTTTTGCGGGGAGCCGCCGCCAATTAGAGCATAAGCTTCGCAACTCTTGGGCGCACGTTTGTGGGCAATACGCCGCGCAATAAACTTCTGTAAAAAAGGGAAAGGGCTTAAACGAATAATCCGACGATCAGAAAAGAGTTCCAAGAGAAAGGGTTCGACATCGGCCAAGGTATCCGGGCCGCCCATATTGAGAAGAATCACACCGATAGATTCCTGGATCATCTGCTTTCCCTACACACAGATGCCCTGCCACTGCAGGGCCGGGTGCAAATCAGCAACGATGGGATCCACCAACAAGGGCAAATCGGCCGCTCCATAACCAAGCTGGGCAAAAATCTTTTCCTCCACCCCATGGCAATGGGAAAAATTACCGCGAATGGCCTCACAAAAATCGGGGTCATTTTTACCATAACGCTGGAGAATGTATTGCAGTCGCACCTCAAGATCAACAATCTGATCATGCTTGACCCGTTTGTCGGCATAATAAACAATTTCTTTCTCACTACAAGTGCTGGTCCCGACCCCGTTTTTCAAGACCACATGCTCACCAACGATATCGACCAACTCATCAAAACCGTGCTGCCGACAGATGGCGGCACCCTCGGCGGCATGGTCTCCACCACTATCCAAACATGGGGTCTTGGCAATGTCATGTAGCAACGCCCCGGCCACCGCCACCTCCACCCGCAACTCCATACCGCTGCCAGCGAGATCACAGGCCAACCGCTCGGCAATCCGTCCCACCAGCACGGAATGCGCACGAATATTGTCGAGCATGGCATACTCGCCCATGAGCCGAAAACATTCATGCACCGTTGGTATCATTATCTTCCCCTGGAAAAAATTACTGCTTGCCGCTCAACCGGTGCACCATTTCCACCACCATCTTAGCCTTTTCGGGCGGGGTTTCCGGGACAATGCCATGACCGAGGTTAAAGACATGCCCACGCGCCTTCTTGCCCGCATCAACAATGGCCTTGACCCGTTTTTCAAGCTTGTCAGCGGGTAGCTGCAACGCAATGGGATCAAGATTACCCTGCACCGATACATCCTGACCAAGTTGAGCAATGGCGTCACCGATATTGACTCGCCAGTCCAGGCCCAAGACATCAGCGCCACTGGTCTTGGAAAGATCAAGCAAGGTGGCGCCGTTGTTGGCGAAATAGATGATCGGCACCCCGCAAGGCTTGATCGCCTTGATGATTTTTTGTACGTAGGGGAGGGCGAACTCGGCAAAATCGCCCGGCGCCAGGACACCTGCCCAGGAATCAAAGATCTGCAACGCCTGCGCCCCAGCCGCGGCCTGCGCTTGCAGGTAGGAGATGGTGCAATCGGTGATCTTGTCCAGCAGCGCCTTGTACAACTCAGGGGCAGCGTACATCATCTTCTTGGTCTGTAAGTAGTTCTTGGAGCTGCCACCCTCAATAAGATAGGTAGCCAAGGTAAAAGGCGCGCCGGAAAAACCAATCAACGGCACCCGCCCGGCCAGCTCTTTCCTGAGGAGACGAATGGTGTCCATGACATAGACAAGATCGGTTTCCGGATCGGGAATGACCAATTTATCAATGGCCGCCTTATCACGAATGGGATTTTCAAACACCGGCCCCCGTTTCTCAAAGAAATCTAGCGGCGCGCCCATCTTCTCCAGCGGCACCAGAATGTCAGAAAAGAGGATCGCCGCGTCCACTCCCAGATAATCGACGGGTTGGATGGTCACCTCGGCGGCCCGCTCGGGATTCTTGCACAGATCAAGGAAGGTTCCCTTGGAACGAACCGTGTGGTACTGGGGAAGATAGCGGCCAGCCTGACGCATGATCCAGATTGGTGTGTAGTCAGTCTTCTCGCCCCGACAGGCTTTCAGGAATGTATCGTTCATATCTTCTCCACGTTATATTTTTTTCGGTTGATTATGATTTTTTCGCCATCTTCAGCGGCGTATGATTACAGAAAGGCTCCTCAGCCATATAGTCACCACTCACCGCATAGGCGCGAGCACGGCAACCACCGCAGACATTGACGTACTCGCAGGAACCGCAACGGCCCTTATAGCTCTTGAAATCGCGCATCTCGTGGAAGAGGGGGGAATTCTCCCAGACATCCTTAAAGGACTGCTGGCGGATATTGCCCGCCGCCTTGGGAAAATAACTGCAAGGCAGGACGTTACCGTCAACATCAATGAGGCAGATCAACTGCCCGGCCAGGCATCCCTTGGAGCCGCCGGTTGAAAACTGCAGGTTCCGCCGCTTGTAGTCAGAACCCTCTTCCTTGGCCTTCTGCAACACCACCCGGTAATAACTGGGCGCACAGGTAGGCCTTACCAGCATCTCCTCCTCACCCTTCTCCATCTCATAATGCCACTCCAGCAACTCCTCATACATCTCGGGAGGGATCAGCTCTTCCATGATATCCTCGCCGCGACCGGTGGGGACGATCATGAACATGTACCAGGCCGTGGCGCCCAGTTCCTTGGCCAGCTTATAGATCTTAGGAATCTCGTCCTTGTTGCGCTTGGTAAACGAGGAGTTGATCAGAAACTTGATCCCGTGCTTCTTAAACAGGGCCGCCGCGTTGAGGGTGCCCTCAAAGGCACCGGGCTGGGAACGAAAATCATCATGGATCGGTGCCGAAGCACCATCCAGGCTCAACGAGACCATCTTAATCCCTGCCTCTTTGATCTTGACGCAAATCTCTTCGTTAACCAGGGTACCGTTGGTGGCCAGACACATCCGCAGCCCCTTGCTACCGCCGTAGGTGGCGATATCAAAGACATCCTTGCGCAACAACGGCTCACCACCGGAAAGAACCACCACCGGCGAGGCATAGGAAGAGATATCGTCCAGCACCCGTTTCGCTTCGTCCAGAGAGAAATCAGGATGGCCATCAATAGCCAGCTCCGATGAAGAGCGGCAATGCACACATTTCAGATTACAACGCCGGGTGATTTCCCAGGCAAGCCATTTTGGTTCAAAATCCACAATAAAGTCTCCTCAGGAGATTTAAAGAAATCTGTCTAAAAACGTCGTTAAAATAACAAAGTAGACACTATAGCCCATTCCCACGACACAACAAAGACCAAAATCAAGGAATCAGAAAGGAAAGCGGCCAAGCCGCCACCTTACTCTGATGTAATCGTTCGCAAGGTGGTGCAGGTGCAAGGAAGAGGCCTGTTCGCCATAGCCCCTCTATGCGAACAGGCGGATGACGCAGCAGATGCACCGCATTGCGGACGATTACAAGTACGCAGCAGCGACGGCGGCCAAATCACTCCTCTCACTCTTCCTAAGGGTAATATGCCCATGCAGCGCCAACCCCTTCAACCGCTCTACGGCATAAGAAAGCCCGTTACTGCTGGAATCAAGATAGGGGTTATCAATCTGATACGGGTCACCGGTCAACACCATCTTGGTCCCCTCCCCAGCCCGACTAATGATGGTCTTCACCTCATGGGGAGTGAGGTTCTGTGCCTCGTCAATAATTACGTACTGCTCAGGAATAGACCGACCACGAATATAGGTAAGGGCCTCAAGCTCAACGATATGCTCCTTAAGAAGCTTATCAACCTTCAGTCGCACCGAATCCTCAGCCTCACCCTTGGCGCCGTTAAGGCCCATCAGATAGGTAAGATTATCAAAGATGGGCTGCATCCAGTTGGAAAGTTTCTCATCCTTATCTCCGGGCAGAAAACCAATGTCCCGGCCCATGGGGATGATCGGCCTTGAAACCAGCAAGCGGTCATAACGGTTAAAGCTGACCACGGCCTCAAGGGCGGCGGCCAACGCCAGCAAGGTCTTACCGGTACCAGCCTGCCCCACCAAAGTGACAACCGAAATCTTGGGATCAAGAAGCAACTCAAAGGCCATCCGTTGCTCCTTGTTGCGTGGCCTGACCTGCCAGACACTATCATGCTTATCCCTTAGCCGAGCCACAGTGTTTTCATCCTTGGCTCGCCCCAGCCCGCTATGCTTCGAATCAGCCTCATCCACCAGAACCACGAATTCGTTGGGATAAAATGAGTATCCCTCAAGGTTCAAATCGTCACCAGCAAAAAACTCATCAATAACCGTCGAAGCCACCTCCACCGTCCGGTAACCAGTGTAAAGTTCATCAAAGTTGATCTTTTGTTTTTCAAAATCCATCACATCGATGCCCAGGGCATCGGCTTTCAACCTGGCATTGATATCCTTGGAAACAAAAATTACTCGTTTGCCATCCTTCAATAATCGATAAGCCACCGACAGAATACGGTTATCCGGCACATGCATATCAAGATGAGGGATAACAGTATCACTCTGTTCACTGTCGATCATCATCGTACCGCCGCCATCCATCGGCACCCCTTTCCCCAAGCGGCCCTTTTCGCGCAGTTGATCGAGTTTTCGGATAACCTGGCGGGCGTTGCGCCCCAACTCGTCGTTGTGGGACTTGAATTTGTCCAACTCCTCGATCACCGACATGGGCAGCACCACGGTATTATCGGTAAAGGCGCTGAGGGCTTCGGAGTTATGAAGAAGAACGTTGGTGTCGAGGACAAAATATTTGGGCATGAGTCACTCCGTCCCGACCGCTTGCAAAAATCATCGACCGGGGAAAATAGTTAACAGCAAAGACGAGCCGACCCACGGACCGAACGGCAGTCGCTTATCGAAAGGAAGACAGATCTCCTCTCACTTCTTCAGCACAATGGCCACTTTGGGATAATATCCCGGCACCAAAGCGTTTGGAAGTGTATCGCACGGCGAACGGGATTGCAAATACCATCTCGCTGGAGATAAAAATAGTGACGTTTCGCGGACTGGTACACGGGAAAGGGAACGCGACGATCCTTGCCGGGAAGGCGCGAAAAAAGGGATCACCGCAGCAACAGAGTTACGGACAGAGGGGTGGGGAACCGTCAAAAGAGGGAGATCAGCGCCAGTGCCCCCCTGGGATACGGCGTAATTTTTCCAACTGTTCCTTGCTCAATCCAGGCGGAGGCGGGACTTCAACCAACCCAGGGAGCTTATCGAAAGCCAGCTTATCTAGTGCCTTCACCTCTTCTTTCAGAATGTAATTATATAGCCTTCTCTTCTCCGGCGGGATCTCGACCAGAGTATCGTCCAGGTTCTGCCAACGCTCCCCCATGGTTTTTAACCTGGGCAACTTAACGGTCACCTCCTGGTCTTCAGGAAGAGACCCGAAAGGACCAAACCTGTGATCGCTTTGTTCATGGATGGGGAACAGGCCGAAACCCGGCCTGAAAATCCGGACCCGAACTGGAGCCGGAAGATGGAAGATGCGCAGGGGCGCAACCCAGCGGCGAGGGATGTAGAATATCCCCTTCTCATCACTCAAAACCTCGACGGCATCAGCATATTGATGATAGCCCTGACCAAGACCGAGGGTCAGAGTGTTGTAGCGAAACAGCACCACGGCGTCGGCAACGGGCTTGCCACTCTTCGCCTCCACCACCTTACCGTAATAAGGACCATAACCATGAAAAATCAACACCTTGGCCATGATCAACCCGGCCAGAATGGCAAGCCAGCGGTGTTTTACGAAAAAGCGCGACGACATGAATTCCCCTCTTCTTTCAAGACGTGCATACAAGATTCGATCTGTTACATAGGGCCGAGAATTTTCTTCTGCCCCTCAAGAAAATATTTACAACCTCTCTTGACGGTGGCCATTAACGCTGCTCAACCATCAAAGAGTCCACCACCATCCGCTGCTGCTGCGAAAAGGATACAGATCGGCACAAAAGCATAAGATCTTGTCGTATTTCAATCTTGGTCAATTTAATCGGCCTGCCCGGCCTTACACCGCTGTTCTCAAAAAAGGCATCAAAGATATTAAAGGTAATTTCATTCAATGTTCCATCACCATTCCGTTGGAGGTCCACAGGCCAACTACTTCTTGGGTGCTGACCGGGGAGTGTTACTGCCAAACTTGCCTGATTGGTTCCGTCATCGAAGTAAAATATAACACCTTGCTCGCCAGCGTCCCCGCCTATGTACCAAGGACAGTCTTGGTCGACCTCTCCGACAACGCTGGTCATCTCATCCACCTTGACCGTGATCCAACTGTTTTCGTCAACTGTGCGCGGAAGATTTATTCCGAAATCGCTTTCAGAACAGTATTCCATGTCGTAGGCCATATGCGCACAGTAGTTTTGACCGTCATATTCCGCATCCATCAATACAACCGCATTTGCATGATAGTCAACCTTGTTGGCATACCTGGAGTTTTCCATGATCAACCGACCGTCAACAACCGAAACCTGCTCATCTCCGAATTCAAGACCATTTGCGTCGACAACATTCCAACCGACAATGTCGGTATCCGCCAACAACCAAGGGTAGTTTCCTTTTATGTCATTGCCCCACCCTTCGAGCAGACCCAATTTCACCACCGCCCCGGCTACCGCATCGGTTTCGCTGCCCAAAGTGCCCCTGAAGGCAAGGATATACTCTCCTACATCCGATGCATCACGGGGAGGAGATGGCAAGTCTTGCAATCCCACCCCTTCGCCCGCCGCAATCGTCATATTGTCTAAGGTAGAGAAGAGATGGCGATTGCCGGAGGTATCGTCATAATACAGGCTGAAGTCACCGGACATCTCTTCATCTGAAAGGTTGTAAATGGAATATCTGTCTCCACCATCAGCTACGCTTGACCGCAGGGCCAACTTGCCCCGAAAGAAGTATTCCGCCAGTCCCTTGGCATAGGTTACCGCCTTGGGAACAAGAAGTGAGGCATAGCCATTGAGGACGAGCGGATCCAGAACGGAGATGGACGAGTTAGTCTCTACTCCCGACAATCCCCCCCAAAAGGAATAATAGTTCTCCGCCACCAACAGGTACCCGGACTCTCCGCAACCCTCACTCTTTCGGTAGTATTTACGTTGCCCGACCCACTCACCCTCGACACAATTTTCATTTGGATAAGGCTGTGCTTCCGTGGCCTCCACGCTCTCATCACTATAAAAATTGGCGTTGGTGTATTCGGCAAGGCCGATAATAGCATCGGTGGCGGTTATCCCTGGATTGGAGCCGTCATATTGATCTCGATCCCAGAGTGCGGAAATGGGAAGCATCGTCGAGGCGAAGGAATTACCGGCCGGGTTGTCAAATATTGTCGGACTCAGATCGGCAGCAATGAACATCTGATTACTTTTAAGAACTTTCAAGTGTTTTTCCGTATACAGTTCATACGAGTCAAATACGGGATGAAGATCATTGCGGACATGGGCCGGCACCGAAGCGTCGGCAACAAGATGCATAAGCATACCAACGCTACGGAATGTTTCGGCAAACATCTGCTCCGAGAAATTTCGAGTGCCGGGAGTGCTTTCGGTCCAGTCGCCGGTCAACGCCCGGTAGTAATAATCCCGGGCATGCTGCCAGGAGTTCTTCTGGTAAATTCCAGGGTATGATTGAGCCCACAAAGGTAAGGACAGGTAATGACTGGCCCCGGACTGGCCCCAATCCTGCAACGGATCATGGAAATGGTGCAGAAAACGAGGATGCGGGAGTTTTGCATCCTCATCGGTGCCGCCGTCTTTGAACCATTCGAATACTTTTTTGCCGTTGATGGGTTGTTTAACACCTAAAGGAAAGCCCAATTGCACGCCCCAGAATTCTTCCAATGCTACTGACTGCGTGATCGCCTGTTCGTTAATCTCGGGATGAACCTTTTTCTTCTCATAGGCCGAAGCCGAAACAGACGACAGTGCCAGACATACCGACACAGCGGAGAACACCACAAGATTTCTGTTCATATCAATCACCCTCCTCGTATTTCTTCGGATTCTCCTTTGGAGAAAACCAACGGAATTCGTCTCCAACTTTCTCCGCCTCAGACAACAGACGTCTCTTGTCAAACGGAATACCCGTGGTTCTTGGCCAATTACCTTCTCGCTCCTCCTTGGTCAGCAACCGTGGCAACCGGATAGTCGCATGCGTGATTGGTGGCAGATCACATTCCCCAAAAGAGCATTTTTTTTCAGACTCAGGATCCCACTCACCCCATCGGCTCTGCCTAATACTGAGACTATGCCTCGGGAAGCCCCCGTACCCAGGCTTATACACCTGGGCAGAGGAGGAACCCCAGTGGCTGAGGGGCCGGAAAACAAAGACCCACTGCACAGGAATATAGAATTCCCCTTTCTCGTCGGTCAGGGTTTCCACCGCATCGGCAAAATCTGCATTAGGACCAGCCACGGTGGGGAACAATGTATTAAATTCCACAAAGACCACCGCCCCTGGGATGGGTTTGTCGGTTTCCCTCTCCACCACCCTGCCTCGATATGGCCCAAAGGGGGTGATACCCATGCAGCATTGAGACTGGATCAAAAGCACCAGAACAAGCAACCACCAGAATCGTGGTCGCCGCTCCTTGAGCCACAGGACGACTTTATGCAAATAGGGCAACTTTGAATTTTCCTCTAGCGCTGTCATCGCAATGCTCTAATAAAATTTATTAATAGCGGTCGATCTGCCAGACATTGTCATCGCCCTTGACAAATGTAAGCTGATACGACTGCTCATGTCCTTCCCGAGTGACGCGCAAATCGTAAATGGCGTACTTGCCGCCCCACAGATCCTCTAAAACAAGCGTAGCGTTATCAAGCTCGGCCAGAACCTGATCGACCACCGAGGCAAAAGCGATGAAACGCTCAAGGTAGGCCCCCTGTGTCCTCTCCGAGAAAAAGGAGGCGGCGGTTTCATTATCGCCGGCGCGGAGGGCATCCTTCATCCCGTTCCACTTGACCAACAACTCGTTATCCAGGGCGATCGGGTCTACCACCAACACGGCGATGGTGTCGGTGATGACGTTTCTTGCTTCATCACGGCCCTCGGCTGTGAAATAATAGAAGCCGGGCACGCTCATGTCGACATCAAAGCCCTGCTCATCGGTGCCGACGATATCAACGAGTCCTGCCCCCATGGCGGTCAACTGGATTTGCCCGGTAAAGACAAAGTCCGTCTCCTCAACCTGCATGTGGGTGGAAAACGGCGGCATATCGACCTCCGCGTCGGTATGGAGCAAGAGATAACCGTTGTCGATCTGCGAAGAAACGGAAACAGAGGCCTGCCCTTGATTGCCTTCGGCATCGCTGACAATCACGGTAACAAGGTTATCACCTTCGGCAAGCGGCACATGGTTGGCGGCAAATCGACCACCGTCCACCATGGCGGGAATACCGTTTACCGTCACCACCGCTCCCCCCTCAACGGCCGTAGAGAACCAGCCTCGAACCATGACGCTCGGGCAGCCGATGATTGCGTTTGCGGTCGGCGAGTCGATTCTGATGTTGAAAAGAGTCCAGGTTTCGAAGGTGCCGTCATCGGAATAGGAGATGGTGCCCAGGCCATCGGCTGCCGCGACCCGAAAATGATAGACGGTTCCCGAAAGAAGCCCGGAAAGAACTACCTGGTGGCTTGTCGTAGAATCGGGGGAAGTGACGGCAAGATCGTAATCCATAGAAACCCCGTATTCCACCGTGCTGTCGGTTGGCCGGTCAGTCTGCCAGGTGATGACCGCCGAATTGCCGTTGACGCTGTTTACAGCGATGTTGCTGATCACCGGCGGAAGGGGAGCCAGAGCGATGTTGACGGTGACGACCCCTTCGGCAACAGCGATGTCAGTGAGGGTTGCCGAATAATAACCAACCTTGGCAACCACGCACTCAAAGGGGCCTTCGGCGACGCCAGAGACAAGGAATGTTCCTGCGGCATCGGTTTGCGCCGAGAAGGTAACACCGAGAGAATCGGTAACAGTTACGACGGCCCCTTCAAGAGGCTCAGCGGTCAATTGATCGGTTATCGTGCCGGAAACGGTGCCGCCCACGGCATAAGTTACAACGACGGAGACAGTCTGCTGCTGGCCGTATCCATCAACAGCTATCGCTGTGATGGTATTTCCGCCGGGAGACAAAGCGACACTGGCCTGAAACAAATTACCGGCAACCAATACCGAAACACCGTTCACCGAAACGGTTGCCGCCGTGCCACTGACCGTACCGGTGACAGCGAGAGGGCTTTCCCGCAAAACCACGCCGTCAGCCGGACTCGTTATTGCCACCGACAAGGGCGGCAATAACGTCAAGTGGCCGTCGATGGTGGTAGTCGCCCCGATACTCACCATTCCCGCTCCAGAAACGGTTACATAACCGTTTTTTGCAAAAACGACCGTGCATGTACCCTCAGCCACGCCCTCGACAAGATACCCGCCACCGACATCCGTACTGGCGGTGAAGGTATTTTGATTTGAATCCGTTACTGTAACAGAAGCCCCCGCAAGCGGAACACCGGTATCGGCATCAGAGACCGTACCGCTTACCTTGCCGGTGGAGTTCGCCGTGACAACGACGGACTGCCTGGCGGTCTGGCCATATTGGTCGGTGGCCGTGGCGGTAATGGTGTTTTCGCCGTCGACCAATGGCACGGTTGCATAAAAGGTTACGGCGTCCGTACCAATTATTTTGGAGGCTACCACGTCATTCACGACCACAGACGCGCTCTTGTCGCTGATCGTTCCGGTCACGGTGACGGAGGACGCATTGATGACATCGCCTGCTACCGGCACGGTGATCTGTAATGCCAACGGCGAGGGAACGAAACGGTTGACACTCACTGTCCGAGTGACCACATGACCAGTGGAGTTGCGCGCTTCGAGCAAAACCACATTGGCGCCCTCGGCAAGCTCGAGTTGATACTCAAAAGAACCGTCGGCCAGTAACGGTAGCGTTTGCCCGTCGATGGTAAGTACAGCTGTTGCATCAAGCACCTGACCTCTCGCCAGGAAGGTGTCGGTATAAACAGTTTCGAAAGCATTGCGAGGGCTTACAAACTTTATAAGAGGCTCGTGGGCAACTGTTGCTAACGAGTAGATGGTAAGCCTTTCCCCACCAGTTGCATCCATACCGGCCATCACAAAGTCTTTCCGGCCGTCCTTGTCGAAATCCCCAGTCCCGATCGGATAACCGCCAATATCAAACAGGGTTACGCCATCATCATTGCTGCCGAAATGAATCTTAGATTTATAGAGCAAGTCTTCAAAACCGTCCAGGTTGAGGTCGCCGACTTCTTCCACGGTATTAGTAGAAATGCCAAACACTTCGTCCTCGACGTTATCCCACTGGGGCCCGCCGAAATACATATTAAGTACGTCGCCGGCAACAGCAACATCGGAAAAACCGTCTCCATCATAATCCGCTGCCGCGACCGCCCTCCCGAACAAACGGTATTCACCGGTGAAAACGGATGCGGCCTTAGTGATGACGGGACCGCCCAAAAACAATGCGGCATAGGATATTCTTTTACGGGTGACGTTGATTTCATCTATCTTCTTCGGAGCGCCGACGATGACATCATCAAAACCGTCTCCGTTGACATCCCCTGCTCCGGCGACGGATGTGCCGGTATATGCGCCCTTGAGAGCGAGAGGACCCTTAATAGAGAGGGTATTATTGATAATTTCGGGGCCACCAAAAAGGAATATTATTTTCCCAATGTGATAACTGGAAGCGGTACCGCCATCATGGCTCTGATCCCAATTGGGGAACCCCATCACCACATCCCGAAAGCCGTCACCGTTTACATCGCCGGCATCAGCAATAGAAGGAGGAAGCCCATAAGAATCGGTGCTCCAATTGTCACCGACTATGGTAAAAAGAGGGGTCGTGCTGAATGACGGCCCTCCCTCATACACATACACCTCATTGGCCTTGGCGTTCATGACAAGGAGATCATCGTATCCGTCACTATTAAGATCTATAAGCAATGGCGCAAAACCGTATTGCTGATAACTAGATGTGGGAACAGCCATTACATATGGAACGAGGGTAACATCCGGCGAGGAAGAAATATTGCCACCCCAAAATATATCCACTCTGTTGTTGATCTGATCGCGGCTATTCTTTGCATACTTGCCGGCAAAACTCACCACCAAATCTGTTTTCCCATCACCGTTGAGATCACCAATTGCCGATTGCTGCGGCGACACTTCGGAGACGCCCAGGTCGTATTCTCGCAACACCTTGAAGACATGCGCACAGGCACTCTCATCGGACAATAAACTTTCGTTTCCGGAAGAATCAACGGCCCGAACTGCATAAAAGTAAGTTTCTCCACCGGGTAAGGTAAGATCGGTATAGGATGGCAGCACTGTCTCGAAAAAATCCGTTTCATTATAACTGGTCATCGCTGATCGCCTGTATACCTTATAATGGCTGAGATCAGCGTCATCAGGAGGGAGCCAGGAAACCTTGCCACCAGCCCCTTCCGATCGTGTGACAATACCCTTGGGGGCCGCCGGCGGGATAAAATCGGTTCTCGCAATCACCGTGGCGGTGTTACAACTTCCGGCAGCTCTATTACGGTCGGCGTCAACATATTTGAGGACACGGGCTGAAATGGTGTAATCGCCGACGGTTGTGCAGGAAACGTCGAAGGATGCCTTCATTTCCGTCCCGGCCGGGATTTCTTGCCACAGTAAAACAATACTTCCGTTTTTAGAGTTGATTTTAGCCGTATCGGCAACGGGGGTAGTTGTAAGGTTAGTGAGGTCGAGTCCGGCATCGAACTGCAACTTGACATTGTATTTTTTCAGGCTCACCGCCTTGTCATTAGTGGCCGAGAATGTAATTTGCCGCATTTCTCCCATCGGCAACTTTGTTTCGGCCGGAGACAAAGCCGCGAAATCCACGGTGGCGGCCCATCCTGCCGGACCATGCAACAACACCAACGACAGACCCAACAAAAGACGGAAGAAATTTTTTCGCACAGAGAATTTCACTTTTACCTCCGATCATTTCGGCAATTATTAAAATCAAACGATGACAGCACCTGGCAGGCCAATTACTAGTTAGGAAACTATACCAACAAAACCTCCCGCCATCCATGCGGCACCCCACGTATTCGACAAAGAGAATGACCCTACCACAACCTAAGTCCTCACCTACAAATGCCTACGAGTAGCCTTAGAAACCTCCCTCCTTGCCTATAGATGCATTCTGTAAAATTGCTACTCCCTTAAAGCGATGCTAAAAAACATGAGCAATTCCCCATTGTAATCACGACAGGTCGTCAATTTAAGAATTCATACGGATGAACGGGATTATCAACACAACCTTTGACACCACATCACATCCCGCCTCTTTTTCCGTCCCCAAGCAAAGACGAGTATGCTATATATGATGGCTCGCTTGAAAAGAAAGCAAACCGCCAACCTGTAAGCCCGGAGCTTTTCCGTCAGTAACCATGAAGATCGCCCTCATCCAAACCAACCCGATCATCGGTGACTTCGCCCGCAACCAGGCGACAATCGCCGCCCGCATCGAAGAGGCCCGTGTTGCGGGCTGCGAACTCGCCATCCTGCCGGAACTGGCGCTCAGCGGCTATCCGCCCCTGGATCTGCTGGAACGACCTGCCTTTTTGGCCGACCATCAACGCGCCTTGGCAGAGTTGACCACCACCACCCGAGGCATCGGGGTGATATGCGGGGCGATCACCCCGCACCGTGACCTCGCCACCGGCAAGCCGCTCCACAACAGCGCCATTCTTTTTGCCGACGGGGAGATCCTCTTCACCGCCCACAAGCGGCTGCTGCCCACCTACGATGTTTTTGACGAATCCCGCTACTTCGAACCGGCCCGGGAAAGCACAACTTTTCCCTTCCGCGGCCTGCGGTTGGGGATCACCATCTGCGAAGACCTCTGGAACGACCCGGACCTCTTCTTCCCTCGCAGGCTCTACGGTTGCGACCCCATCGCCGACCTCTTCGCCGACCCGGCAGGACGCCCGGAACTACTAATCAACATCGCCGCCTCACCCTTCCAGATGGGCAAGCCCAAGCTGCGGCAGACCATCTTTGAGAACATCTGCCGCAAGTACCAAGTGCCGCTGCTCTATGTCAACCAGAGCGGTGGCCAGGATTCGCTGCTCTTTGACGGCAATTCCCTGGCCCTTGATCAAGAAGGAAACGAAATCGGCCACGGCGCAGCCTTTGGCGAAGAGATGATCATCATCGACACCACCGCCGCTCCTTGCCAACCCACACCACAGGTAGACGAAACCGGCACCCTGCTCACCGCGCTGACCATGGGCACCCGCGATTATGTACACAAATGCGGCTTCAAGAAAGGGGTTCTCGGCCTCTCCGGCGGCATCGACTCAGCCCTCACCGCCGTAATTACCGCCCGCGCCCTGGGGCCTGAAAACGTCCTCGGGGTGGCGCTGCCCTCGCCCTACACCTCTCAGGCCAGTATCGATGATGCCCGGCAACTGGCCGTAACCCTTGGCATCGATTTTGAGATCGTGCCAATTTCCGGGGTCTTCGCGGCCCACAAAGAGACCTTGGGGCCGCTGTTTGGCGACCGGCCCGAGGATGTCACCGAGCAGAACATCCAGGCCCGGATTCGCGGCAACCTGTTGATGGCGCTTTCCAACAAATTTGGCCACCTCCTCCTTTCCACCGGCAACAAATCAGAGATGGCGGTGGGCTACTGCACCCTCTATGGCGATATGTCCGGCGGCTTAGCGGTGATCTCCGATGTGCCCAAAGGTCTGGTTTATGAACTGGCCCGCCATATCAACCGAGAAGAAGAAATTATCCCCTGGAACACCATTGATCGCGCCCCCTCGGCGGAGTTGGCCCCGGATCAACTGGACCAAGACGACCTGCCGCCCTACGAGATCCTCGACCAAATCGTTTTTGCCTATCTTGAAGAGCATCGCAGCTACGACGAGATCATTGAGATGGGCTTTGCAGCCAATGCGGTAGCCGACATCATCCGCCGCATCCGCATCAACGAATACAAGCGTAAACAGGCCCCTATGGGGTTAAAGGTGACCAGCAAGGCCTTTGGCCTGGGCCGCCGCTATCCCACCGCCCACAACTACCGGGAGGAAGGGTGATGCGCAATAAACTCGTGGTTCTTGCCCTCCTGCTGGTGATTTTCGGCCTGATCTTGCATGAAAACCTCACCAAACGCCCGAAAAACCTTACCCTCACCACCACCGGCCAGGTAGAGATGTGCCTTTCCTGCCACCAGGATGAAAAACTCGATCCGGCCCATGACGCCAAGGTTCTCGGTTGTGCCGCCTGCCATCTCGGCGACCCGCTGGCTATTGGCAAGGATACAGCCCATGAGGGAATGGTAATGAACCCCGGTGATCTACGGGTGGTGGAAAAAACCTGCGGGGTGGAAGGGTGTCACGGCGCGGATGTGGTTAAGGTTAAAAACTCGCTGATGGCCACCAATCGGGGCATTCTCGCAACTCTTTTGTACTATTGGGGCGAGGCCCCGCATCAGGACGGCAACTTCTCGGTGGAGAAACTAATCAAATCAGGCGAAACCTCCTTGGCGCTGGACTATTACCGCAAACTCTGCGGCACCTGCCATCTCTGGAAGCAAAAAGGTGATCTCCCCGGTTTCTTCGGCGAAAAGGGCGGCGGCTGCACCGCCTGCCATCATATCAAGGGAAAAACCCCGCCGGGTGGCGACCCTAAGAAGACCCACCCCTTAATCACCAAGAAGGTTCCCACCGAAAACTGTGTCCGTTGCCATAACCGCAGTGGCCGGGTGGGTATTTCCTACTCCGGTAAATTCGAGGCGGAAAACTACGGCACCCCGTATAAAGATGGTCAGCTCTCTTCCAAAAGACTGCCCGGCGACCGCTTTTACCTGGAGCTTGGCGATGACATCCACCATGCCAAGGGGATGGCCTGCATCGACTGCCACACCCGTAACGAGATCATGGGCGACGGCACCAGTTACGCCCACTACGAAGAACAGCTGGAGATCAGTTGCCAAATCTGCCACCGCAACGGCAAGAAAGGCCTTACCCGTAAGGGCAATCAGTTAAACAATCTGGTTAGCAATAAAGACGGACAGGTGGAACTAATCGGCAAGCTCGACAACAAAAAGCACCCCCTGCATGCCCCCAAGCAAGGCATCTGCGACTATGCCGGACATAAACGGCTTTCTTGCGAATCATGCCATTCGGCCTGGGTGCCGCAATGCTACGGCTGCCACGTTAAACGGGATAAAAGCGAGACCCATCTCGACAAACTGACCTTAAAAGAAACCCCGGGCTGGTGGCAGGAAGGCCGCTCATACATCCGCTATGAGCAACCCATGCTGGCGGTCTGGGATAAAGAGGTGGTCATCGTCACCCCCGGCTGCCAAGATATCGTCACCCTGGTGGACAAGGATGGCAACCAGGAAGGGAGTTTTAAGCGCTTCACCATGGCGGCCCTTAACCCGCACACCACCTCGGCCAAGGGGAGAAGCTGCGCAGACTGCCACATCGCCACCAAAACCATGGGCTTGGGCGAGGGACGAGTGTGGCGCGAAAACGGCCAGTGGCGCTTCACCCCTCTCTACCAGGGCGAAGAAACCACCGCCGGAAAAACCGTGCCCCTGGACGGCTATGTGGATATCAACGGCACCCCACTCCAGCACAGTTCCCGCCCCGACTTGCGCCCCTTTAACAAACAGGAACTGAATGGCATCCTCCGGGTGGGTCTCTGCCTGGAATGTCATAAAACTTACGACGACCCGGCCTATAAAAATTACACCGTTGACAAAGCATGTCCGGTATATAAAGAAGAGTAGGTTTAGAATAAAAATCCGTTTTAAGTTTTAGGTTTTAAGTGTCGCCTCCGGCAAATGCCGATTATTGCCACACAGGCAACCCGCACAAACGACCGACACCTGAAAACACAAGGTTCTGCTTAAAACCTAAAACGTAAAACTTAAAACCAAACCAAGGTTGTTTGATATGATTATCACCCCCGCCGCCACCACCAGCCCCGAAGGCAAAACCATCCTCGCCGGACTGCAAGACCGTTTTCAACTGGCCGACAGCAAGGTTCAGGAAATCGTCAGCGACATTTTGGACGCCGTGCGTGATCGCGGTGACGCGGCCCTTATCGAATACACCCAAAAGTTTGACTCGCCTGATTTCAAACCCGAACAACTAAAAGTCAGCGACCAAGAGCTTGCCGATGCTTACGGTCTGGTGGATTTGCCCTTCATGGAAGCGCTGCAACTGGCCATCGATCGGATCAGAAACTTTCACGAGCGAGAAAAAGAGCAATCCTGGATGGTCACCGAAGAGAACGGCACCATCACCGGGCGGCTGGTGCAACCGGTGGAAGTGGCCGGGCTCTACGTGCCCGGCGGCCAGGGCGGCAAGACACCGCTGGTTTCTTCGGTATTGATGAATGGTCTGCCCGCAGCCATCGCCGGGGTGGAGCGACGGGTGATGATGACCGTGCCTTCCGCCGACGGCTCCATCAACCCAGCCCTGCTGGTGGCGGCCCAAGAGATCGGGATTACCGAGATCTACAAGGCTGGTTCAGCCTGGGCCATCGGAGCCTTGGCCTTTGGTACCGAAAGCGTGCCGAAGGTGGATGTGATTGTCGGCCCCGGTAATCAGTTCGTCACCGAGGCCAAGCGGCAGGTATCAGGAAGGGTAAAGATCGATATGATCGCCGGCCCCAGCGAGGTGCTGATCATCGCTGACCAAACCGCCAACCCGGCCCACATCGCCGCCGACATGCTGGCCCAAGCCGAGCATGATCCCCAGGCCTTGTCCATGCTGGTTACCACCAGTGAGGAGATTGCCCAGCAAGTGGTGACGGAGCTGACAGAACAACTGGAACAACTCAATCGCCAGGATATCGCTCGCACCTCACTTAGGCAACGCGGGGTGATCCTCATTGCCGACAATCTCCACCAAGCGATGGAAATCGCCAACCAGATTGCCGCCGAACACTTGGAAATAATCGTGGAAAATCCCTTCAACTGGCTACCCAAGATCAAACACGCCGGCGCCATCTTTCTTGGCCCCCACACCCCGGAATCTGCTGGCGACTACATGGCCGGCCCCAACCACGTATTGCCCACCATGGGCACCGCCCGTTTCTCATCCGCGCTGGGAGTAGAAACCTTCATCAAGAAGTCCAGCATCATCTCCTATTCCGCAGAAGCGCTGCAAGCCCACGGCGAGCATATCCAGCAACTGGCCAACCTGGAAGGGCTCACCGCCCACGCCCGTTCAGTGGCGTTGCGCTTGCGGAACAAATAAATGCGATTGGCGATTGGCGATTGGCTTTTGGCTAACAGCTAACAGCTAACGGCTAACGGCTAACAACCCACAACTCACAAAAAACCATGCCCTGCAAATCCATCCTCGACCAAGGCCTTGCCGCCCTCCATATCAACCTTGACGACCAGGCCATTGCCCTCACCTGCCGCTACTTCACCGAGCTAGGCAAGTGGAGCAAGAAGATGAACCTGGTGGCAAAAGGTGACGACCAGACACTCATCGAAACCCATTTCCTTGATTCACTGACCATGTTGCCCTTACTCCGTCGGCAAGCGGGAAACAGCAATTTGCTGGATATCGGCAGCGGCGCAGGCTTCCCTGGTCTGGCCCTCAAATGCGCTTTGCCAAAGCTCAACGTCACCCTGGCCGAACCGCGCCAGAAACGGGTTTCCTTCCTGAAACACGTCATTCGCACCCTGCAACTTAAGCAGATCCAGGTCTGGCCGGACAGAATTGAACCAGATCCAGAGGTTAGCCACCGCTTCCCGTTGATTACCAGCCGGGCCTTTGCCGATACCACAGGCTTCCTCACCGCCTGCCAACACCTCAGCCCACCCCAAGGACTAATCATCTGCATGAAAGGGCCAAAGTACGAGGAAGAGATCGCCACCTGGCGCAACACTCCCTTGGCCGAACACTTTCAACTCCGCGATATCGAAACCCATCGCCTGCCCTTTTCCGGCAAGAAACGTTATTTAGTAATATTTGAAAAGATATAAAGAAAGGAAACAAGCACCGGCTTACTTAAATTTGACCAGTCGCTTTTTTATTTCAAGGTTGACTAACCCCGAACGGATGGTGCCGGAAAAATCCTCGGCCAATTCAACACTTTTTTTGACCAAATCTACCGCCTCGTCGCGACTCACCCCCAGCACATCCTTATACTCCCTGAGCAGTTTTGTAAATCCCTGCCCATTGCAAATTTTGCCGGTAAGGGCGTTTGTAAAAGCAGCTAAATTCTGCAGATAGGCCTGAGTGTCATCAGAGCCGGTGGGCACGGGCGGGTATGGGGTCATGGCCGCCACCAACTGGGGGGAAAGATTCCACATCCGCGCCATTTCCTGCCCCACATCCTGAAAAGAAAGGCCGTTCAATCTCTCCCTGGCCGCCGACTCAATGGAAAAAGAAAAGGAAGCGGCAACCTGCTCTTCTATCTCGTGGTACATCTCCGGCAGATAGACCTGCACCATAATCTGACCAAAGTTATGCAGCAAGGCACAAATAAAAGCCTCCTCCTCCTCGACCTTGAACTTTTTCGCGGCCACCAACAACTTGGCCTGCAAACCACTCAATAAGGAACGGGTCAAAACCTTGGTAACCCCATCCCGATCCACCCCGGCATCAACAAGATCATCAAATAAAACAATGGCGCTGGCAATCTCACGAATTACATCAAAACCGATAATGGTCACCGCCCGGGTGACATTGTTCACGGCCTTGGGCATCCCATAGTAAGCGGAATTAACCACCCGCAAAACCTTATTGGTTAGGGAATAATCTCGAAGAATAACCTCGGCCAGATCATGCGCCGCCGAACGCCCACTACCGGTTAAAGACAATAGTTCCCGCACGTTACTAGACATGGCTGGCAAGTCGGCCATGTCAGCGC
>JAQYVW010000045.1 GCA_030145325.1 Desulfurivibrionaceae bacterium | reverse complement strand
AAAATTTGATCTTTGGCCATTATTTCCTTGGACCCATTTTTTGTTTGTCCATGATCTTTGGTCGGAAATTTTTGCTTGATGCCCAATCATTTATCAACGCGCCGTGGGGGATGCCGTCGCTCTTAGCGAGCAACGGCAGGAGTCGGACGCGATAACATCTTAAGTTAGGAGGATAGTCTCCGTGAATGAAATAATGCAAATTGCTCCTTATTTGCTTGGTGGCCTGATAATCGGCGTAGTGGTCGGTTTTGTCATCCGTAAACGCTTGGCGGAATCTGGTCAGAAAAATATCGAACAGCAGGGTCGAAAGTTGATCGAGGATGCCCTTGCCGAGTCCGAGCGGGTTAAGAAGGAAGCAACTCTACAGGTTAAGGATGAGACATATCAGCTGAAGATTGAGGCTGATAAAGAGATCAAGGCCCGGAAAAGAGAGGTCAATGAAGAGGAAAAACGGCTGAGTCAAAAGCTTGATCAACTTGAACGTAAAATCGATTTGCTTGATAAGCGGGAACTGGAGTTTTTGAAGAAAGAGCAGTCCTTTTCCGCTCAAGAGGAGAAATTGGTTGATCGTCGCAAGGATCTGGATGCAGTGATTGAAGAGCAGCGTTTTGAGCTGGAAAAGATCGCCGGGATCACTCGTGAGGAAGCGATTAAGCGGTTATCGGAAAGCATCGAGAGTGAGGCGCGAATGGAGGCGGCCAAGGCCGTTGTTCGGATCGAGAATGAGATGAAGATGGAGGCTGACAAGAAGGCTAAAAATATTCTCGCTCTGGCCATCTCCCGCTATGCTGGTGATTATGTAGCAGAAAAAACCGTTTCGGTGGTTGCTCTACCCAATGACGAGATGAAGGGGAGGATTATTGGCCGCGAGGGGCGTAATATTCGCGCCATTGAGGCTGCCACCGGTATTGATATTATTATTGATGACACCCCGGAGGCGGTTATTCTCTCCGGATTCAACCCGGTTCGCCGTGAGGTGGCTCGTCGGGCCTTGGAGCAGTTGATCACCGATGGCCGTATTCATCCGGCCCGCATTGAAGAGGTGGTTGAAAAGGTTGGCAAGGAGCTTGAGGTTTCCATGCGGGAGTCTGGTGAGCAGGCTACCTTTGATGTGGGCGCGCACGGGGTTCATGCCGAGATCATTCTTTTACTCGGACGCCTCAGATATCGGACCAGTTACGGGCAGAATGTGTTGCAGCATTCTTTGGAGGTTTCCTTCCTTTGCGGGATTATGGCTGCTGAACTTGGTCTTGATGTTAAGAAAGCTAAGCGTGCCGGCCTGCTGCATGATATCGGTAAAGCGGTGGATCATGAGGTTGAGGGGTCCCATGCTAGCATCGGCGCCGAGCTTGCTAAGAAGTATGGCGAACCGGATTATGTGGTGCATGCCATTGCCGCCCATCATGAGGATGTGCCGCCGGATGGAGTTCTTGATATCCTCGTGCAGTCGGCTGACGCTCTTTCCGGAGCACGGCCTGGGGCCAGAAAAGAGATGCTTGAGACCTATGTGAAAAGACTTGAGGATCTTGAGCGTATCGCCACCTCATTCAAGGGCGTTGATAAATCCTATGCTATTCAGGCTGGTCGGGAGGTGCGGATCATTGCTAATAGCAATGAAGTTTCCGATGCCGAGTCGGTGGTGCTTAGCAAGGAGATCGTCAAGAAGATTGAGAAGGAACTTACTTATCCCGGTCAGATTAGGGTGACAGTGATTCGTGAGACCAGGGCGGTGGATTACGCCAAGTAAATTTGTTTTGCCCATTGGGCAGAGATTATAGTTAGCGTAGCGATGAAGTCCGGCGAAGATAGCCGGATTTTGTCGTTTATTAAATCGATAAACGAGGAAGCGGCGCTGTTGCCAGCCGTTTCTGCATGAGCTTAGTTGAAATTATTATGTCCTACACCATAGAAGAACAGATAGCCCTCATCCAGCGAGGGACAGTGGATTTGATCAACAAGGAAGACTTGATCGTTAAGTTGAAGCATTCTGCCGAAACCGGTAAGCCACTCAGAATTAAGGCGGGGTTTGATCCCACCGCCCCTGATCTCCATTTCGGCCATACCGTCCTGATACAGAAGATGAAACATTTTCAGGAGTTGGGGCATGAAATTTTATTCCTGATTGGTGATTTTACCGGCATGATCGGTGATCCCACCGGCAAGTCGGAAACCAGGAAACCGCTCACCAAGGAGCAGGTAGCTGAAAACGCCGAGTCATACAAAGAGCAGATTTTTAAGATTCTCGACCCGGCGAAGACCAAGGTTGTTTTTAATAGCCATTGGTTGAGCGATATGACATCACACGAATTCATTAAACTCGCCTCGCAACTTACCGTCGCCCGGATGCTTGAGCGGGAAGATTTCAAGGTTCGCTTTGAAAACCAGCGACCAATTGCTATCCATGAGTTCATGTATCCCCTCATTCAGGGTTATGATTCAGTGGCTCTGGAAGCCGATGTGGAGATTGGCGGCACTGATCAGCGTTTTAATCTTTTGATGGGCCGAGATTTACAGCGCACCTGGGGGCAAAAGCCGCAGGTGGTACTGACCATGCCGCTTCTAGAAGGGTTGGACGGGGTCAATAAGATGAGTAAGTCGTTGGGCAACTATATCGGCATTACTGAGCCAGCCAATGATATCTACGGTAAGGTGCTCTCTGCTTCAGATGAGTTGATGTTCCGCTTCTTTGAGTTGTTGAGTGATCTTTCGGCCGAAGAGATTAAAGGGTTACAGGACGGCATTGCTTCAGGACAGCTTCATCCTAAAGCGGTGAAGCAGCAGTTGGCCCGGGAGTTGACGGCACGCTTTTATGATCAAGAAACAGCCCAAAAGGCCGAGGACCATTTCGAGCGGGTGTTTAAGCAGCATGAGTTGCCTGAGGATATGCCGGAGGTTGAGTTGCCAGTCGGTGGCGAAGGGGTGTGGCTACCCAAGCTTTTAGCTGATGTCGAATTGGTGAAAAGTAACGGCGAGGCTCGGCGGATGATCAAGCAGAACGCGGTATCCCTTGATGGTGAGAAGATCAGCGATGACAAATATACCGTGCCGGCAGAGGGTGAGGTGTTGATTAAGGTCGGTAAGCGGAGGTTTTGTAAAGTACGTTTTGTCTAGATCGACTTGATGGATATTGGCGGGTTAATACCCCGCAAAAAAAGGCCTAGGGATTTCCTTGGGCTTTTTTTTAATAAATTTTCCGCCGGAAAGCAGGGCGGTAGTGATAATTATTGTGCTGCGAAGTGCTTTTTGAGGTTAGCCTTGGCGTTGATTTTCGGAACCAGTAGGCCATCTTTTGAGGAAAGGGCGATCATCACTCCGGGGCCGTGACCGGCGATCACTGAGCTGGCGTGGACAACAATGCCAATTACCACTCCCCCGGTTTTGTAGATGCGGCCATAGGTGGCGTCAGCATCGCTGATGGCAACGATATCGCCCAGCCGGAGGTCGTCCAGTCCATATTCTTTTACTGTCGGCTCGTCGAAGAGTTGGATATCGTAGTCGCCGCTGTTGCTGTGCATGGAGCCGATCCCTGAGCCCATTACCTTGGCGGGAGCAATGTGGGTGACCGGCACCTGTATTTTGCCGCCCTTCAGTTCTTTCAAACCCATCACCGCCAACAGGGCCGGATCGAGATTAATCACCCGGATGGACGGGTGGTCGGTTAATTGCAAGCCGCAGCCGTAAGCCTTGATTTGGATCTTGTCGCCGATCACCATTTTTTCCAGGGTTTTCGGGGCAAAGTCGATGAGCACATGCTCAATGCCGCCATGCTTACCGGTAACCCGACCGGTTTCGCCCTTGGCATCACCGCTTACCACCTTGGCGACATTGCCCACGCAGGAAAACTGGTTGAGGGCGCGGTTGGGGCCGGGTTGGCCCTGAACTAGGGTGAAATTGCTGAGGGAAACACCTGGTTCAACATGGTCGCCGAATTTTTCGCAGGCCAGATCGCCGATGCGCAGATTATAGGTGATGCCGCCAACACCGGGATAGATGTCGGCGTGGCCGTCGGGATTGATCCGGTAGGGATTAATGCCGCCGCCCGGGGAGGTGATTTCACCGATCACCGACTGACAGACCAGTTGTTCTTTATTGGTTTTGATCATCATTTCACCTCAGACGTTGAAACGAAAATGCATGCAGTCGCCGTCCTTGACTACATACTCTTTGCCTTCCAGGCGCAGCAGTCCTTTTTCCTTGGCCCCGGACTCACCGTTGCAGGCGATGAAATCATCATAAGCGATAACCTCGGCGCGGATAAAGCCTTTTTCAAAGTCAGTGTGGATGGCGGCGGCCGCTCCGGGTGCCTTGGTGTTTTTTACGATGGTCCAGGCCCTGGTTTCTTTTACGCCCACCGTGAAGTAATTGATCAAACCCAGCAATTCATAACCGGCCTTGATCAATCGATGTAGGCCGGATTCGTTAAGGCCCATGTCTTCGAGAAATTCCTGCCTTTCGTCCACAGGTAGGTTGCTTAACTCTTCTTCGATGGCTCCTGAGATTATTACCACCGAGGCGTCTTCGGTGGTCGCTACATCTTTTAGTTGCTCCACCCATTGGTTGCCGGTGTTGATTTCTTCTTCAGCAACATTGGCCACATAGAGGATTGGTTTGCTGGTGAGCAGGCAGAGTTCTTTCAGCAACTTTTCACCGGTATCGTCAAGTTCCATGAGCCGAGCTGGGTTGCCCTCGTTGAGTAATTTTTCCAGTTCTTCGAGGATGACTAGCTGGGCCTTGAAGACTTTGTCGCCAGATTTGGCCTGGGAGGCGGTTTTCTTGAGTCGTTTCTCCACCGTGTCCAGATCGGCCAGGATTAATTCGGTGTTGATTACTTCGCGGTCACGCAGCGGGTCGATGGCACCTTCCACATGAACGATATTGTCGTCTTCAAAGCAGCGGATTACATGGGCGATGGCGTCAACCTGGCGGATATGGCCCAGAAACTGATTGCCCAACCCTTCCCCCTTACTGGCTCCACTAACCAGGCCCGCGATATCGACAAATTCCATCTGGGCGTTGACTTTAACCTTGGTCTTGGCCATCTCGGCGAGGATATCCAGGCGGGGGTCGGGAACCGGCACCATGCCGACGTTTGGTTCGATGGTGCAAAAGGGGTAGTTGGCCGATTCGATCCCGGCGGCGGTCAAGGCGTTAAAGATGGTGGATTTGCCGACATTAGGCAGGCCGACGATTCCGCAACGAAAACCCATGGGTGGTGCTCCTCAAGATCTGGTGGGAAACAGGCAAATATTTAATTTTGCTTGTTTCCCAGGTAATAAAAGAAGGCCGTCCCTCAATTGAAATGGTGGACGACCGGATGATGCACAGTTGCATCTATATAATGAGTTCTAGGCAAAGGGGCAAGGTTTGATTAGAATCTGGGGCCGACAAATAGTATCGGCAACGGAGTTGTTGCGAAAGGGCGTGGTGGGATGGCAAAATCAAAGAAACCTGAATATATCGGTGATCTGCTGGGCGGTTTATTCCGGCAACGGAATTGGCAGGGGCGTTTTGCCATGCACGCGCTTTTTTCTTTCTGGGACGTGGTGGTAGGGGAGGAAATTGCCATTCGTGCCCAGCCTGACCTGATCCGAGGGACGGTACTTTGGTTGCGGGTGTCTGATTCGATTTGGATGCAACAACTGCATCTTTCCAAAAATCTACTAATGGAAAAGGTTAATGCCCGGCTGGGTGAGAGCAAGATCACAGATATCCGTTTCCGTATTGATCCCACTTTGGGTAAGGCAAAGCCACCACCGGTCCCCGAGCCTCCTGCGCTGCCGGTGGATCAGGATCGTTTGCGCCATGCCGAAGAGATGTTTGCAGCTCTTCCCGATAAAGATTTACAGAAAACCTTGCGCCGGTTGTGGCTTAAGACCGAAACCAGTCGACGTTCTTGAGGCTATTTTACCTTATCTTTTAAACAGGATTAATTAATGAAGAACGATATTTTACGCCGTATCCGTTATGCCTTTGACTTTGATGATTCGAAAATGATTACCATCTTTGCCTTGGCCGATCATCAGGTAACCCGAGCCCAGGTCAGCGATTGGTTAAAAAAAGATGATGATCCTGCCTTTCAGGAGTTTAGCGACCAAATGTTGGCGATCTTTCTGAATGGTTTTATTGTTGCTAAGCGCGGCAAAAAAGAAGGGCCTGCGCCTGTACCCGAGAAACATTTAACCAATAATGTCATTTTTATGAAATTGAAAATAGCCTTGAATCTGAAGGCTGAAGATGTGTTGGCGATTATGGCTCTCTCCGATTTGCAGATCAGTAAGCACGAATTAAGTGCCTTCTTTCGCAAGCCGGGCCATAAACACTACCGTGAATGTAAAGAACAGATCTTGCGTAATTTCCTAAAAGGGGTGCAGCTTAAATATCGCCCTGCGCCTTGATGGAGAGAGAGGTTGGGTCAGATTAGGTAAAGAAGAGACGGTGCGGGTAATCCGTCTTTTTTTTGTTTAGTGGTTTTGCCGTATTCAATTTTTCTTATGAAAAATACGCCCCCATAGTTATTTAAGTTCTTTGGTATTTACTTTTTTTCTTGATCACAGTAGCTTTCTTCGCAAATCTTTTATTGTTAGGTCTAGTCACTCTTTCCTGAGTGAGTGGGATTTAATCGGTTTTCCCCGTCACAGGTTTGTTTTGGTTGGGTTCTGTTTCGCCCTTGGTGCGCTCATGAAGTGTCTTCTCTCGACACTTCGCGATTACATTTAATTCTGAATCGAAAAAGGAGATACGCATGAAGAAGATACTGATGAAAGGTCTTGTCCCGTTGGCGGCATCGGTGTTGATGCTGGCAACCTCACCAATTATGCCGACGTGGGTGGTTGGTAGTTCTGTTGCTTCTGCGGCGCAGGTGGTTAAGCAGGGGAACGTTTACAAGGGCAAGGTTGTTGGTGTTTCCAAAAAGGCTAAAACCATCTCCATCACCGTTGGTTCAGGTAAGAAAGCCAAAACCATGATGGTTAAATTCAATGATGATACTAAGGGCATTGAACATGCTCGCAAAGGGCATGCATCAATAATTAAATTTAAAACCGTTGGTACTGACAAGATTGCCACCGTTATCAAACCTAAGATGGCGAAGTTACCCAAAGGCACAGTGGAGATGCAGCCTAATGAGTTGGCAGCTCTGATCAACAAGGGCAACAAGGGTAGTTATTTTCTGGCGGATGCTCGGCCAGGGAAACGCTTTGCTGAGGGTTCCATTCCCACCGCTGTTTCCATTCCGGTGGCCAAGATGAAGAAAGAGGGCGCGAAGCTCCTGCCTGCCGACAAGAATAAGATGGTGATATTCTTTTGTGGTGGAGTCACCTGTGGGATGTCCACCAAGGATGCCGGGATGGCTGTTAAGCTTGGTTACACCAATGTCCACGTAATGTTGAAGGGGGTTCCTGGTTGGAAGAAAACCGGCCATCCTTTGGTGGCCAGCGAGAAATTTCTTAAGAAGGGCAATATCGTTCTTGTCGATCTTCGTTCTAAGGATGAATATCAGGCTGGTCATATTCTTCGCGCCCATAATATCCCTCTGGCGCAGTTGCAGGATGCCAATGATGACCTGCCAGCTAGCCCTGTGGTTCCTATTGTTCTATACGGTAACGCTGATCAGGCGAAAAAGGGTTATAAGGTCTTGGCGAAGTTGAAGCGGAAGAAAGTTTCTCTGTCGCCCCTTGATTTTGCGGCCTGGAAAAGTGCTGGCAACAAGGTTGCCACCGGTGCGACTCCAGATGATATCGTCTGGACACGTAAGATGGGCAAGAATGAGGTCAGCATCAAGGAATTTATGCAGGTTGTCAAGACGCATCCCGCTAACGCGATGATCCTTGATGTGCGTACCGATGATGAATTTGCCGGCGGTCATTTTGCCGGGTCACGACATATTGCCCTTGATCAGATCTCTGCCAAGATTGCGACTTTGCCCAAGGGCCAGGAGCTTTTGGTTCATTGTTCCACCGGCGCTCGCGCAGAAATGGCTTGCACCGAGTTGCGTAATGCTGGTTTTAAGTGTCGTTACTTGGTTGCCAAGGTTGAATGCGAGGGCTCTGCTTGCGAAGTTGAAGAGTAAATCTATGATAAGATAGTGTATGTCCTTCCTGTTCTCTCGCGAGCAAAGGAGCGGGGATAGTCTTTCGTTATTGATGGACATTAACAAGATATTGGTTCCTGTTTAGGAGCCTGGTGAGAAAAAAGCGACGCTTCGGCGTCGCTTTTTTTGTTTGTCTTACTTCCCATGGGGACGATGTTGTTTCAATCCGGGACACGTGTTTCTTTTAGAAAAATGTCGCTATTCCGGCAGGATAGACGTTGTTGTCCCATCTTGAAACCTTTTTGGTGATGGTTTGCTTTGATGTGTTTGTGTAAATGGTAAGCAATTTCAACTACATACGCTGGTGGCATATATTTTGCCACTAAAAAAATTGATTTGTTAACGTTGCTTCCGGCGGCGTTGATTTCTTTTAACTATTTGGTAAAAGGGCGGATGGCAATGATTGAGCAACAGGAGTCTTTTCCGGCGTTACGTTTGCTGGTGGTGGATGATGAGCCCATCGTTGGTAAACGACTGCAGCAGGTTTATGGCAAGTTGGGCTTTGAGGTTGAGATCTTTACTCGTTCTGCTGATGCCCTTGCCGCCATGGCTAAGAAGCCGTTTGAGATAGTCGTCACCGATTTGCGTATGGAAGGTATGGACGGTTGGGAGGTGTTGCGTCAGGCGCGGCTCTTGAACCCCGCGACCAGGGTTATCATCATTAGTGCTTACGCCCAGGAAGAAACAGCTAACCAGGCTACTCGACAAGGAGCCTTTGATTTTATTGCCAAACCGTTCCGTCTTGATGAACTCAAGCAGGTGGTCTATTCGGCCGTGGAGGATCTGCTTAGAGATAGCCGAATGGTTGTCGGAGTTCCTGAATCTTTATAGATAAGATTTGTTTTTTGATCGTTACCTTAAACTTTCCCGGAGAAGAGATGGATGTTCTTCTCTGTTTATATTTGAGATTAGATGGTGTTCCTACGAGATTTAAAGAAGTATTCGCAACTGGCTGAACTTTCAGAGCAATTTAAATGTCCTTGGCTTGAGTATGATGAAAAGATCGCCGCGCCGATGCTCCTGCTTGTCCGACTTGATCTGGAGCAGCTAAAAAAAGAGCACTGGTTCCCTCGTTCGGTGGAGAATGACCGGGCGATGGTGATAGCCTGTGCCCCCGGCCCGGATCTGGCGCATCATATTAAGACGGTTCTTGGGGTTGCCGAGGTTGATTTCTGTGTCACCTTGCCTGGAGATCTGGTGCGGATTGTTGAAAACAATCAGGATCTCAACCCGCAATTTCCGCCCACTGCTGGTCGTACTCCGTTGGCCAAGGTTCGTACCTATCTGGCCGGGCGGCGTTCCCTTCTTGCCCATTATCGTACCCTGCTCGCCAAGAGTCGCACTGGTCTGGCCTTTATCCGTACCGGTATTTCCTTCATAACCATTGGTTTGTTGTTTGTGCGGATCTTTGGCGCCGGCTATCTGCTGTTTCTTGATGTACCGTTGGTGGTGGTTGGTTGTGTCATGACATCCGATGGCTTCAGGTGGTATCTGGCTGCTCGCAATGCGGATGATGGCCCTGCGCTTTGGACTGGCACCAAAATTATCGATGCCCCCACGGTTCTAGAGGTGCGGCATCAATTATCAGTACCTGAATTTAGTCGTTCTGGAGAAATTCCCGGTGCTGCAGAATTGCGGCAGAATTGGATGAGTTTGTCGCCGGTGATGAGAAGGCGTTATCTGGCCAGTGATCGCACCGATTTTGCTGAAGAACGAACCCTGCTGGCCTGCTATCGAACCCGGATGGCTAAAACGCGCACCGGCCTTGCTTTTGTCCGTACCGGCCTAGCTTTCGTAGGCCTTGGTTTTGGTCTTGTTCGGCATTATCACGCTTCAGCATGGTTGACCCTGGATATTACCCTAATTGTCATCGGCACTTTGATGGTCAGGGAGGGATTTCTTTCATACTCCAGCGGTCGCAAGGCCGGGGTAGCTGGTTATGCGGTGGCCCAAGAGCAGAGCCGTAAGACATCGATTTGGGATTTTTCGTTTCCGCATAACCATAGCGTGGTCAGCCCCATGAGCCACTCTCTGCCGTTGCCGGTGCGAAGTAGTCATCTACCCGGCATCTGGGCCACCACCGGCCTGGCCTTGGAACGAACGGTTCTTGCCGAACGACGTAATGTCATGGCCCGCTTGCGTACGGTGATGGCTCGGGCCAGAACCGGCTTTTCTTTTATCCGCACCGGTTTCAGTATCATGATGATCGGGGTTGCTTTTGTGCTTTATTTCCATGGCGGCGGATTAGGTTGGGGGCTCTTTGAGGCAGTGATGATTGGTGGCGGCTTGGTGCTGATTGGTGATGGGATTTACTGGAGCTTCCCGGCTGAGAAATATCGACAACAATTTCCTTACTGTTGCGGAGATATGGAAATAGGCATTCCTGATTATGGTAAATCTGTGCGATCATGGCGAAAGGCGGTGTTTAGTAATGATGGCTCTTGATGCACAGAGTAAAGCGTTTGGCGGCTTGGTTGGGGGCGTGGATGGTGTAACCTCCGGGGTTGTCGATTGGGCGGCACGTGAGGCCGCTTCCCGTGGGGTGCCCATGTCTCGGGTCCTTTACCAGGAGCAGCAGGTGTCTCGGAAAGCGCTACTGGATGCCCTTGCCGAACATTATGGTTGTTCGGCCATTGAATATGATGAGCGCTTGCCGGTGCCGCCGGAACTGCTAATGACCGTATCCGTGGAAAAAGCAGCGAAGCGGGGTTGGTTCCCGGTGATTAAGGACATGAACGGCACTGTCATTGTCGCCGCTGTGGATCCCACTGATCCTGAACTGCATGCCGAGGTGGAGGCGGACTTTGCTCCGGCCCGAATCGAGTATTGGGTCGCCTTGCCTGATGATATAAAATGGTATATCCAGGATTTTCTCCATGCTGCACCCGGCGGACTGGCGGGTACAGAACGAACCGGCCATGCTTTTTGGCGGAACAACATGGCCCAGTGGCGCACCCGGCTGGCCTGTTATCGTACTGATATGGCCAAGGCGCGAACCTCGCTGGTTTTGGTCCGTGACGGCTTGGCTTTTACCGCCATTGCCGCCACCCTGATCCGTTCTGTAAGTATCCATACCCCCCCCGCCCTGGATTTCAGCATCTTGGCGGTGGGAGTGATGATGCTAATTGGCGGTATACCTCCGTATCTAAAGGTTCGCAGGTCAAGATTGACTCCTCCCCGCAATCAAACCCTGGTTGAGGTAACCTCCGCGACCTTGCATTTCCTTGAGTCGTTTCATTATATAGAACATGACGGCGGCGTGGTAACCCCTACCAAGGCCACCATGCTTGCTCGTCTTGGTGATTTGCTGGCCAATTATTGCACTATTCTCTACCCTTCGCCGGGCAGCCAAGAGCGAACCCATCTGGCTCGTGAGCGGAATGTGCTGGCGGCGCAGCGAACCATCGGCGCCTGTTACCGAACCATATATTCCCGGGCTCGCACCGGCCTTTCATTTGTGCGCACTGGGGTTTCTTTCATGAGTATCGGCATCGGCCTGATGACCTATTTCGGTTTTAATATCCACACCCTCTTTGACGTGATGGTAATCCTCTTCGGTTTGCTGATGGTGATTGATGGTCTGTTCTGGTACATGCCGGTACGCAAAGAACAAGCTGAGTTGCCGCGAACCCGTAGCGCGGTCTTGGCCCAATGAGAAGGACAGAATGAAGATTACCCATAAGGTATATTTCTCTAACGCCGTTCTGATCGCGCTTATCGTCCTGATCAGCGCCTTTGCTTTGCATGATCTTGATCAGATTCTGACCAAGTTTCGTTTTACGGTGATCGCAGATCAGTTGAATGCCTCCTTTTTGACCATGCGTTTAGCGGAAAAAAACTATTTTCTTTATGGTGACCTCGACACCTTAAGCGAAATTGATGAAATGATTGGCACTGCCACCTCTTCCATGGAGGCAGTCAAGGCGGATATTATTCGGGCGGTTGGTCATGATAATTATAAAAAGCTTAATCGAAAGCTGGTGGCATATGGACATCGGGTTGATGAAACCAGGCAAGCTGCTAAAGAGGGGGTGGGGCTGGAGGGGAAGAGAAGAACCCAGATGCGTCTTCGTTTGGCGGGACGGCACCTAAAGGAATTTTCCGAAAATATAACCGAAATGGAAAGGGATCGGGTGGGTAGAATTATTGCCGGCTCGAAGACCATTCTTTTTTACTCTTTTCTGGGGGTGGTATTTTTTGCCCTGTTTTTTACTTACCTTATTGTCAACAATATTGGCCTGTCGCTACGTAAGGTGGTTGAGTTCACCCAGATGATTTCTCGGGGCAACTACGAAAAAATAGCCGAGCGTTATCCCAATAATGAGATGGGGGCGGTGATCAGCGCAGTAAATACCATGGCTGAGGATTTGCAGAATCGTGAAAAGGAGATTCTCCAGTCCAAACGCCTTGCTTCCATCGGCATTTTGGTGGCGGGAGTGGCCCACGAGCTGAATAACCCCCTCAATAATATCTCGATGATGGCCCAGACCTATGTCGAGGTGTACGAAAATCTGCAGAAGGAACAGCGGATTGAGTTTATGCAGCGGGTGGAGGAGGAAACCGAACGGCTAAGGATAATCATCAAAAATCTCCTTGATTTCTCTAGAGCCAAGGAGCGACACCTGGTTGAAAATAAAGCCAACAACGTTGTCCAGAAAACCATCGCTCTGGTGCGAAATATGCTGAATATCTCCAATATTCAGCTGCAGCTTGATCTTGCTGATGATCTGCCCACCATTTATGTTGATGAACATCAGGTGCAGCAGGTGTTGGTCAATATTACCACCAATGCCATTCAGGCCATGGGTGATACCGGGGTGCTGTTTCTCCGCAGCCACTATATTAGTGATGTTGATGAGATTGAAATTGAGGTTCGCGATACCGGCTCGGGCATTGAATCGAAATTTTTGGATCATATCTTTGATCCGTTTTTTACCACCAAGGAAGAGGGAGGAACTGGCCTGGGTTTGTGGGTCAGTTATGGGATTATAAAAAACCATGGCGGCAATCTTCGTGTCGAAAGCTCGGCCGATGACGGTACCGCCTTTTTCATTACGTTGCCGAGCTGTAAGAGTGTAAAGGAGTGTTGTAATGGCAAGTCATAATATTATGATCATTGATGATGAGAAGATAGTCGGGGATATGGCGCGGTTATCTCTTGAACAGGAAGGGTATGAGGTCGAAACTTTTCTGGACGGTCGTTCTGCCCTTGATCGTCTTGAGGAGAAAACCTTCAAGGTGGTGATTACCGATCTTAAGATGAAGGGGGTTGACGGGCTAGAGGTGTTGCGGACGGTGAAAAAACTTTATCCGGAAACGGTGGTGATCATGATTACCGCCTTTGCCAATCTGGATGTGGCCATCGAGGCGCTTCGCGACGACGTGCATGATTTCTTCCCCAAACCGGTGAAGCTGAAGGAGTTAAAGATTTCCATTCAGCGGGCGATGGAGAAGAACTAAACTCGCGCCAAGCTTAAGGGAATCTTGAAAAATTGTCATTGGATTCTCGTCAAGCGAGTTGTTGCGCTCGATCTCTGTGTTACGCTCAAAAGGTTATCTTCGGAGTCTCGATATCTGTACCTGATATCGAACGAAAATTATCATTATTCGAGACACCTAAAGGGTGTCTGGATCTGGCTTGGCATGACAATAGGACAACTGAGCCATGCCGGTTGGTGTGGCAGGGGGTAAGGCAATGGCAAGGACTTCTTGGGCCGGGGTAAGGTCGCTTTCTGGCTTTTTGCGAAAAGCATTGCCCGGCTCTGCGCCAGCCCCCAAGGTTCTCTTCGGCTATTTTCAGTCGGTTCTGGCTGGCAATAACAGCTCTTTGGAGGTAATCACCGATATGGGCGAGAAGCTCGGTGGTGATTACCTTTTTGATGTCAACTACACCCGCAGCGCCTACGATTCTTTGTATGAGGCCATTAGCGGTTCCATTGAAAATTTCTCCCTGCTCACCGATGATCACTACCCCCAGCTTGCCAATTCGTTAACCAGAATAGATAACCTGGTGCAACGGATGTTAGCCAGCCGTGGCCCTGAGGGTGGCCCACTGGTGGTTCCCTATGGTGAAATAACGTGGGATATGGCTGAGGCGGTGGGTGGCAAGAACGGTAACCTTGCCGAAATCGGTAATGCCCTGCGCTTAACTATCCCCGAATCCTTTGCCGTAACCACCGTTGCTTTTGATGTCTTTATGGCTCACAACTGCCTTGTTGACCGGCTTGCGGCATTGACTGCCACCGAGATTGATGACCAGGCGGTTGCTGATTTACACGCGGCAGTGCTGGCTGGAGAAATCCCCCCGGAGTTGGCTGATGATTTTGCTCGGGAAACCGCCAAAATCAGGGATCGGCTTGGCCCTAACGTTACCTTGGCCATGCGCAGTAGCGCCGATGAAGAAGATGGCGATTTCTCCTTTGCCGGTCAGTTTGCCTCCATGCTCAATGTCCCCTGCAATGGCGTTGCTATTGGTAAGGCATACAAGGAGGTTTTGGCCAGCCTCTTTCATGTGGATGCCTTGGCCTATCAGCAACACTTGGGTCTTTCGCCGGGACGGCTGAAAATGGCGGTGGGCGGCGTGACGATGATCGATGCCCGCTGTAGTGGGGTTATCTATACTGTGGCTTCCAGTATCGAGCCCGATACCATCTTGATCAATGCTGCCTGGGGGTTGGGGGTTGCGGTGGTGGATGGGAAAACCGACGCCGATCTCTATACCGTGGCCAAGGGCGAAGAACCCAAACTGATCAAGAGCCGAATCGGGGCCAAGGAAACCATGGTGGTCAACCGAGGGGACGACGGTATTGAAACCGTTGCCACCTCCACAGAGATGCAGGCGCAAAACTGTCTCTCTGAAGCAGAGGTGCTTGATCTCGCTGGCCAGGCCATTGCCATGGAGACCTATTTTAAGGCCCCCCAGGATATTGAGTGGGCCATCGACCGGGAGGGTCGGTGTTTTATTCTCCAGGCTCGGGGCTTGCGGATTGACGATCCGGGTACTGACGAGGAAGATAATGACGCGGTTTTAGAAACTGCCAGCGAACCTTGCCATCTGCCGGTATTGTTGGAAAATCAGGGGGCGGTGGTACAGAAAGGCGCGGTGGCCGGTAAAATTTTCGTGCTGAAAAATGCTGACGAACTTGAGCTGGTGCCACGAGGCTCCATTCTTGTTGCCCACCACGATTCGCCCCATTTTGTCAGGGTGATCCCTTTCCTTGGCGCCATTATCACCGATGTGGGCGCACCCACCAGCCATATGGCTTCCATCTGTCGCGAGTTCAATGTCCCCACGGTGGTAAACGTTGGTAACGCCACCACCCTGCTTGCCCACGGTCAAGAAGCTACTTTGATTAGTGGTGATGATAATCAGGTGACGATTTATGCCGGCATCGCTCACGAGTTATTGAAACAACAGCGGCAGAGTGCCCTCAAGGTGCGGGAACTGTACGAGTTTCGGCGGCAGAAATACATCATGCGCTATATTGCGCCTTTGAATATGGTTAATCCCCTTGAGGAAGAATTTGTCCCGGAGAAGTGCAAAACGGTACATGACCTGATTCGTTTCATGCATGAGAAATCGGTGCAGGAACTGGTGGCAAGCGCCACTCGGCAGGGGCGCGGGGTGATGGGTGTTTTTGGCGGCGGCAAGGGTTTACGGCGCTTGGCGGTGGATCTGCCCATGCAGGTGATGACCATCGACCTGGGCGGCGGGATCAACGGTGGCGGGCGCGGCGATGTCGCTTTTGAGGCCATTGGCTCAACGCCGTTGCGGGCCCTGATCAGCGGCATGAAACACCCTGGCGTCTGGCATGATGTGGCTTTGGGGTTGCAGGGCAAGGATCTCCTTTCCGGGATGACCAGGGCCAGCGATTTCACAGGCAACGCTGGTGCGGCTGGAGTGAATTTGGCCGTGATCTCCAAAGAGTACGTCAATATGAGTATGCGTTTCGGATATCACTTCAACATGTTGGATAGTTATTGCAGTGACACCCCCCGCAATAATCATATCTATTTTCGTTTCGTTGGTGGGGCGGCTTCCATTAATAGCCGCTCCCTGCGGATCAAGATGATGGCCAAGATCATGTCCGCCAACGGCTTCATCATCAAAACCAAGGGTGACTTGATGGTGGCCAGAATTTCCAACCTGCGCAGTGAGGAAGTTCAGCGAATTCTTGACCAGATCGGAAGGCTGGTGGCTTTTACCCGGCAACTGGATGCAATTCTTGATAGCGATGCGGCGGCGGAACGATTGGCCGATGCGTTTCTGGCCGGGGATTATTCCATTTCCCGCCCGTCGTAACCATTAGTTCTTTCTCGCCTCAAAAGTTTACCGGCAGTTTTCTTTGCGGATTCTACAAATGTTCCCCCTTTTCTCCAGCATCATGTTGACAGCCATCCCTTCCTTTGTTTAAACAAGATGTTCTTAATCGAAATAAACAATCAAGCTCCGAGAAGAGTACTTCTTATCCATCCCCTCAATTTGCGAAGGAATTTCCCCCATGGCACGTTTGAACGACAACTACCTGAAGCTGAAAGCCGGTTACCTGTTTCCCGAGATCGGTAAACGAGTTCGCGAGTTTACTTTAGCCAACCCCGATGCCAAGGTGATTCGGTTGGGTATTGGCGATGTGACCCAGCCTCTGGTTCCCACCATCTTGAAGGCTTTTCATGAGGGCGTTGATGATATGGGTCGGGTCGAAACATTCCATGGTTACGGACCGGAACAGGGTTATGACTGGTTGGCCAACACCGTTATCGACAAGTCGTTTGAGCCCCTTGGCGTCGAGCTCAAGACCAGCGAGGTCTTCATCTCCGATGGCTCCAAGTGTGATACCGCCAACATCCTCGACATCTTCGACATCTCCAACAAGGTGGCGATCTGCGATCCCGTCTACCCGGTCTATAACGATACCAATGTGATGGTGGGCCGCAGCGGTGAGGCTGATGAGCATGGATATTATGAGGGGCTGGTCTACATGCCTTGCACGGCGGAAAATAATTTTTCCCCGGCTTACCCCACCGAAAAGGTTGATTTGATCTACCTCTGCTATCCCAACAACCCCACCGGCACTGTCGCCAGCAAGGAGCAACTTGCAGGTTGGGTGGATTATGCGCTTAAGAATGAGGCAATTATCCTTTTTGACGCTGCTTACGAGGCCTTCATTACTGAGCCGGGAATCCCGCACTCTATCTATGAGATTGAGGGGGCTAAAAAATGCGCCATTGAGTTCCGGTCATTTTCAAAGACTGCGGGCTTCACCGGCGTCCGCTGTGGCCTCACCGTGATCCCCGAGGAATTGACTGCCACCGACGCAGCCGGCAATCAGGTATCCCTCAATAAATTGTGGAATCGTCGTCAGGGCACCAAGTTTAACGGTGTTTCCTATCCGGTGCAAAAGGCCGCTGCCGCTGTCTACTCCGACGAGGGTTGGGCCCAGGTGAAAGAGGTGGTGGCTTACTATCTTGAAAACGCCCGTATTATCCGGGAGAATCTGGTTGCTGCTGGGATTGAATGCTACGGCGGCGTCAACGCCCCCTATATCTGGCTGAAAACCCCGGAAGGAATGGGCAGCTGGGAATTCTTTGACAAGCTCCTCAACGAGTGCCATGTGGTGGGCACCCCTGGCAGTGGTTTTGGGCCATCGGGTGAGGGTTATTTTCGGCTCTCTGCCTTTGGTTCCAAGGATAACGTTGAAGAGGCTGTGCGTCGCATCCGTGAGAAATGGGGCAAGGAGTAAGATTTAGCCAACCCATAAGTGGTGGTTGTTGATCCCGGTTGGATATATTCTTACCGGGATTTTTTTATGTTTTCGTTGTCTAGGGAATCTTGAAAAATTGTCTTTCTGTTTTGTCCGGTCTCTGCGTTACGCTTAGGATTTTATCCTCGGAGGTAAGCGAAACGAAGTTGAGACTTCGATATCAAATATGTGCACCCCAAGGTTACTTCTTGCGGGGTGCTTGCGGTGGAATTTTTCGCGAGCCTCGGAGTCTCGATATCTCGCTTACCTGATCTCCAACGAAAAGCATAATTTTTCAAGATAGCCTTTAGTTCATCAAGCTTGCTGGGTACCAAGGGATTAGGTGTTGCTTGGTCTCTATAGTCGGCGGCAGGATCAGTATTTACCATCTTGAGATGGTTGTTTCGTCAAGTAGTTGGAGTTGTTCTGAACCGGTTTTGAATGCCTTGCCTCGTAAATAAATCGACTTGACTCCGGGGGGCTATCTGGGTAGATAGTTGTTAACTATGTGACCTTTTTAGCTTCTCAAAATGGTGGGCTCTGTCTGCGTTTCGGCTCATTGATCAGGTTGATCTGTCAAAGTCCATGCCTCCTGCCCATAATCATCAAGTTGAAATCATTCATTTCCGTTTGCTGCAATCCCTGACCGGGGGGGCTGGTCAGAATAGGTATGTCTTGGCCGGAGATGGGGGGGGAGATGCAGATAGCGAGCCTGCGAGACCTTCGAGGCATTGTCCTGTGAACAGGTAAGCGATGGAAGGGAGACTCCGATACATCAGTATGTGTGCAGGGTGCTACCGCAGCAAATTCGGTACCCTGTGAGCAGTTACAAATAATCAAGGTGTAATAAGACTATGAAAGCCGTAATTCTTGCCGGTGGCCTCGGGACACGCATTTCCGAGGAAACCCATCTTAAGCCTAAGCCCATGATTGAAATCGGTGGAAGACCGATTCTATGGCATATTATGAAAATTTATTCATCATATGGAATAAATGATTTTATTATTTGCTGCGGCTACAAAGGGTATGTCATCAAAGAGTACTTCGCTAATTATTTTTTGCATATGTCTGATTTAACGTTCAACATGCGCACCAATAAAATGGCGGTTCATCAATGTAACAGCGAGCCGTGGACAGTCACTCTGATTGATACCGGCGAGAGTACGATGACCGGTGGCCGGCTCAAACGTGTGGCCGATTATCTGAAGGATGAGGAAATGTTCTGCTTTACCTATGGCGATGGTGTTGCTGATATAGATATTGCGGCTCAAATTGATTGGCACCGGCAACATGGTAAGTTGGCCACGGTTACCGCCGTGCAGCCGCCAGGCCGGTACGGTTCTCTTGATCTCGACGGTCATGTTGTGCGCGGCTTTGTAGAGAAACCCAAAGGGGATAGTGGCTGGATTAATGGTGGTTTTTTTGTCCTTTCGCCAAAGGTGTTGGATCTGATCGATGATGACTCTACTTCTTGGGAAGCAGGGCCTCTGGAGGTCATTGCCCAACAAGGTGATCTGGTTGCCTTTGAGCATGAGGGGTTCTGGCAACCGATGGATACCTTGCGGGATAAAAACAATCTGGAAAGGCTTTGGCAGTTAGGGCAAGCACCTTGGAAGGTTTGGAAATGAATCCTAAATTCTGGGGTGACAAGAGTGTTTTTATTACCGGCCATACTGGTTTTAAGGGCGGGTGGCTGAGTCTCTGGCTGCAAAAAGCAGCGGCGAGGGTCCACGGTTATTCTCTTGCTCCTCCCACCGAGCCGAACTTTTTTACTGAAGCACAGGTTGTCGAAAGGATGTTGAGTAGCACCATCGCTGACATTCGCGATGGTGCGGTTCTGAAGTCGGCGATGCAGCAGGCGCAGCCAGAAATTGTTTTTCATCTTGCCGCCCAACCACTGGTCAGGCACTCTTATGTCGAGCCGGTGGCAACTTATGCCGCCAATGTTATGGGTACCGTCAATTTGCTGGAAGCCGTGCGTGCCACCCCTTCAGTCCGGGCGGTGGTTGTTATCACCACGGACAAGTGTTACGAGAATCGGGAATGGGTTTGGGGGTATCGTGAGGATGAACCCTTGGGTGGATATGATCCCTATTCCAGTAGTAAGGCGTGCGCAGAATTGGTCACCGCCGCATATCGCCGTTCTTTTCTGGAAGAGGCAGGTGTGGCCTTGGCCACCGTTCGGGCCGGAAATGTCATCGGTGGTGGTGACTGGGCGGAAGATCGGTTGATTCCGGATTTTTTGCGGGCACTTGAGCAAGGGGAAACCCTTGAAATCCGTTCCCCAGGTGCTATTCGTCCTTGGCAGCATGCCTTGGAACCATTGGCGGGCTACTTGTTGCTGGCGGAAAAATTGTTTGCCGTTGGTAATGATTTTGCCGGAGCTTGGAATTTTGGCCCGGCGGATACTGATGCTCGCTCCGTACAGTGGATTGTTGAGCGCTTGGTGTCTCTGGTCCCTGGAGCTAAATGGCAATGCAACGAAGACGAGCAGCCCCATGAGGCCAATTATCTTAAGCTCGACAGCTCCAAGGCCAAAGCGCAGGTCGGCTGGCAGCCGCGATGGCAATTGGAAACCGCCCTCGATAGAACACTTGCCTGGCATCACGCCTGGCGTAACGGAACAGAGATGCATGCTTTTACTCTTGCTCAAATTGCCGAATATGAAACGGTGGGGAGTGAGGAGTGAGCACTAATTCCCGTTTTGATATCTTCCCCACTCCCCTTAGCGGGTTGATGGTGGTTCATCGGCAAGCCATTACCGATGAGCGAGGTTTTTTTAGTCGTTTTTATTGTGCCGAGGAGTTGAAGGTGGCAGGTCTGAGTAAGCCCATTGCCCAGATTAATCACACCTTTACTCAGGCCGAAGGGGCGGTGCGTGGCCTGCATTTTCAGTATCCTCCCCATGCCGAGGTGAAGATGGTGAGTTGCTTACAAGGTAAGGTCTTTGATGTGGCCGTAGATCTGCGGCAGGGCTCTCCCACCTTTCTGCATTGGTATGGCGAAATACTTTCGGCTGAAAATTCCAAAAGCTTATTGATTCCAGAAGGGTTTGCCCATGGTTTTCAGACCCTGGTGGGAGGTTGTGAGTTACTTTACCTGCACACACATCTTTATGCACCAGAAGCCGAGGGAGCGCTCAATGTTGCCGATCCTCGTTTGAATATTTCCTGGCCAATGCCCGTTACAGAACTTTCCCACCGCGATAGTTCTCATCCCTTTATCGATTCTAAATTTTCAGGAATTGTCTTATGAAGTGCCGCCATTGTCATGCGGAGCTCAGTCTTTCGTTAATTGATCTGGGCAGTGCCCCGCCCTCCAATGCGTATCTCAGCGAGGAAACACTCCACGTCCCGGAAAAATGGTTCCCGTTGCGGGTCTTGGTCTGTGAGCAGTGCTGGCTCGTGCAAACCGAAGATTTTGCCCAAGCGCATGACCTTTTTGATGCGGATTACGCTTATTTTAGTAGTTTCTCCTCCGGTTGGCTTGCTCACGCCGAACGCTACGTTGCCGAGATGGTTGACCGCTTTGCTCTTAATGAATCAAGTCAGGTGTTGGAAGTTGCTGCCAATGATGGCTACTTGCTGCAATATGTTCGGCAACGAGGCATACCTTGTCTCGGCATTGAGCCTACCGCAAGCACCGCTGCCGCCGCTCGGGATAAGGGGATTGAGGTTGTTGAAGACTTTTTTGGCACTAAGCTTGCGCGACGGTTAGTGGCAGAGGGGAAAAGCGCTGATCTGACCGCTGCCAATAATGTCCTGGCCCATGTTCCGGATATTAATGATTTTGTCGCCGGTTTTGCTCTTCTTCTCAAACCGCAGGGGGTTGCCACTTTCGAGTTTCCTCATTTGCTGCGGCTGCTTGAGGAGAACCAGTTTGATACCATCTATCATGAGCATTTTTCCTATCTTTCTCTCTCGGCAGTGCAACGTGTTTTTGCCGCCAATGGTTTAGCGGTATTCGATGTTGAAAAGTTGTCCACCCATGGGGGGAGTCTGCGGGTGTTTGCGCAGCGCCAAGATACCGGCAAGCATGCTCTCGGGGCCAGGGTTGAGGAGCTTTTGGCCGAGGAAGGCCGAGTTGGGATGCTTACTGCGGAGTATTATGCTGATTTTCAGGCCAAGGCCGAAAAGGTTAAGGATGATTTGTTGGCCTTTCTTGTTGAGCAAAAGCGGGCAGGGAAAAAAGTTGCCGCCTATGGAGCCGCCGCTAAAGGTAACACCTTGCTTAATTTCGCGGGCATCCGGCCTGATTTGCTACGTTTCGTAGTGGATCTTAATCCGGCCAAGCAGGGAAAATTCCTTCCTGGTAGTCGTATTCCTATTTTGCCTCCCGCCGCGCTATCTGAGTACCAGCCGGATTTCATCATCATCTTGCCGTGGAATATCGCGGCGGAAGTAAATCAACAAAACGAGCATGTTCGCCAATGGGGTGGGAGCTTTGTCATTGCTGTGCCTCGACTTACGGTTTTAAATTGAAGATAATCCTGAACGCCTATTCTTGGTGGAAATGTTAACGAAAGTGTTAGTGACTGGGGCTAGCGGATTTATTGGAAGATACGTTCTTGCTCGGCTTGCGCAACATGGAATCAGTACCGTTGTTGCTGGTCGGTCTCGGCCTGATGCTATCTCTGCTGAAGATTTCATGCCGTTGGATTTGCTTGCGCAAGATGATTTGGCAAACGTCCTTGAGCAGGTAGGGGCGACACATCTCTTGCATTTGGCCTGGTACGCTGAGCACGGCCAATATTGGACATCTCCTTTTAACCTGCGCTGGGTAGAAGCGACGGTGCGCTTGGTAGAAGCCTTCTGTGCCGCTGGTGGCGAGAAAGTAGTTGTGGCTGGCACCTGTGCCGAATATGACTGGTCCTATGGCTACTGTCGTGAAGAGAGCACTCCCCTTAATCCGGCCACCTTGTATGGTACGGCAAAAGATGCCACTCGTCGCTTGCTGATGGCGATTTCTGCTCAGTATCAGGTGCCGTGTGTTTGGGGACGCATCTTTTTACCCTTTGGTCCAGGCGAGGATAGTCGCCGCTTGCTTCCTTCCCTGATTGAAGTTTTTAAGGGTAATCGTGCTCCCTTTGGGGTTAATGCCACCGCTTATCGGGACTTCCTGGCGGCGGAAGATTTAGCTGTTGGTTTTGTCCGGTTGCTTCAAGGAGAAACGGCTGGGGTGTATAATCTTTGTTCCGGCCAACCGGTACAGATTGCCGAAGTTGTTCGGCTGGTGGCGAATGTATTTAAATCTGATCCTAAAATGGTTCTTGATTTGTCCACGGAGCGACCTGGTGAACCTCCATTACTGGTGGGTGACAACCATAAATTGAAGGCGCTGGGGTGGCAGCATCATGAATCGTTGGAGAGCATATTGAGTTACGTGGAACGGTGATGCAAAACGAGCGTGAGTTTTATAAGGTTGAGCAACTGCCGATCTTCCAAAATCGGATGTATGACACCGAAGAGACGGCAAAGGCGTGCCCTAGGGGCGATGTTCGTCTCGTTGAAAACCTGGCAACCGGCCTTGTTTATAATGCTGCCTTTTGTCCTGAGTTGATGGTTTATGATAGCCATTACCAAAACGAGCAAGCCTGTAGTCCATTATTTCAGCAACATCTTGATTCTGTCGCCAAGATTATTGATCGAACCATGGGGCGTGAGCATCTTGTTGAAGTGGGGTGTGGGAAAGGTTACTTTCTTGAGACGCTATTGGGGGCTGGATTCGATGTCACCGGCTTTGATCCCACCTATGAAGGGACTAATTCTCGGGTTGCCCGGCATTACTTCGCTCCAGGGGTGGGAGTCAAGGGTAGTGGGATAATTTTGCGGCATGTGCTTGAGCACATAAAAGATCCAATTGCTTTTTTGCATTACTTGCGGGACGCTAATGACGGTTCAGGGCTAATCTATATTGAGGTTCCGTGCTTCGACTGGATTTGTACCCATCGTGCGTGGTTCGATATTTTCTATGAACATGTAAATTACTTCAGGCTTGCAGATTTTAAGCGTATTTTCGCTGGGGTGGTGGAGAGTGGGCATCTTTTTGGTGGTCAGTACCAGTATGTAGTGGCCGATTTGGCTTCTCTGCGCGTACCGAAGCTGGACGCCAAGGAGCAAGTGGATTTTCCACGGGATTTTCTCCGTTGCTTGGAAGAACGGGGTAGAGATGAACAGAATCGGGTGGCGGTGTGGGGAGGGGCCTCCAAGGGGGTTATCTTTACGCTGCTTAAGTCCAGACTTGGGCAACTTGTTGATTTGGTTATTGATATCAACCCAGCCAAGCAGGGCAAGTATCTCCCCGCTACTGGTTTAATGGTCCATTCTCCGGGAGATGGTTTGGCAAGGATGCCCAAGGGGGCAACAATTTACGTGATGAATTCAAATTATCTTGGAGAGGTTAAGGATATGTCTAATAATGCCTACAAATATGTGAGTGTCGATTATGAGTGAATTTAGGCAAGAGGTTGCGGCGAGAGTTGCCGAGATCCCCAGCAATATTGAATTGTGTGATAGTGCTAAATTATTTACTCGTGCCTCAATTTCGTCGAAGTATTCATATAACTTTGCCTGGCAAGGTCGCCCGATTATTCAGTATCCACAGGATATGGTGGCCATGCAGGAACTTATTTGGCAGGTCAAGCCTGATCTGATCATCGAAACAGGTATTGCCCACGGTGGGTCGCTTATCTTCAGCGCCTCGATGTTGGCGCTTTTGGATATCTCCGAGGCCATCGAAGGCGGTAAAACTATTGATCCCAATATCTCAAAACGTAAGGTGTTGGGCATTGATATTGATATTCGCGCCCACAATCGCGAGGCCATCGAAGCCCATCCCATGTCATCGCGTATTGAGATGATTCAAGGCTCCAGCATCGCCCCGGAAGTCATCAAGCAGGTTCAGGAAGTGGCTCAAGGCTATGAGCGTATTCTTGTTTGTTTTGATTCTAACCACACCCACGAACATGTGTTGGCCGAGTTGGAAGCTTATGCTCCTTTGACCTCTGTTGGTAGCTACTGCGTGGTTTTTGACTCCATCATTGAAGACCTGCCTGCCGATATGTTTCCTGACCGTCCCTGGGGACCTGGTGATAATCCTAAAACAGCAGTATGGGAATACCTCAAAGCTCATCCCGAATTTGAGATTGACAAGAGTATTCAGCATAAGTTGTTAGTCACGGTGGCCCCGGACGGGTATTTGAAGAGGGTACGTCGTTAAATTACTCCTTAGTTTCGTTCGGCTTAGTTTTTTCAGGAGGCGTAGGGGTTGGAAGAGTTTTAAATAAACCGATTGGAATGGTTCACTAGTTAAATATTCTCCGGCATTGTCAGAGAATTTTTAATGCACGTTTTGGATATAGATTATGGCGAATGTTGCATGCAAAAGATTATTATTGGCTGGTGTTGATGCGGCAAGGTATGTAATCTGGAGAAAATTGCCGACCTCTAGGCGTCATTTTTTGATTGCCTGTATGCCAAAGTCTGGATCAACGTATCTTACTAGGATTATGGGGTCTCTTGCTAGCTCTAACTGTGTGAGTTTGGTTTCCGGTTATGGCCGCAGGGAGCAGGAACTTGATACCTGTTTTCTTCTTTGGCAGCATCGAATTAATTATGCAGCGCATCATCATGTTCGTTACTCAGATACTTTGGCTCTACAGATGTCTCAGTTTGGTGTTTTCCCGATTGTGCTCGTTAGGAATATTTTTGACATTGTAGTTAGCTTGCGTGATCATTTTCGAAATGAAAGTGTTGAGTGTTCAATGGGGTATGCATTCCCTTATATGGCGGAATGGGAAGATGCACAAATTGAAGAGTTTATCGCATTAATGTTTATCCCTTGGTATTTAAATTTTTATTTGAGTTGGCTCGAGTGCGAAAACAAACTCTTTGTAACATATGAGGATATGATTAGGGATCCCGTGTCTGTTGTGAGTATGATTAATAAATATAATAGCTTTAGTTTTGATGAAGTAGAGATTGAAAAAGCTGTGCAGTCAGCTAATGGTGTATTTACAAGAAAAAATAAGGGGATTACTGGTAGGGGTGAAGATTTAGGGCAGAGTGTTAAAGATCATATCTGTAGAATGGCGTCTTTGTATACTGATGTTGATTTTACTCCTATTGGAATTGAGAGCTGATTGTCTAGCCTGAATTATGTCTGTAAGTTTATTAAAAAAAAACCTTATTGCTAATTATATAGGTCAAATGTGGGTAGCCCTTATGGGGCTGGCTTTTGTGCCTGTTTATATAAGTTATTTGGGCGTAGAGTCATGGGCTCTAGTGGGTTTTATGAGTATGCTGCAGGCGTGGCTTGCTCTGCTCGACATGGGACTCAGCCCAACCTTAAGCAGGGAGATGGCATGTTTTTTGACCGGATCCCATAGTGCGCAATCGATTCGTAATTTATTGCGTACCATGGAGTTGATATATGGTTGTATAGCAATTTCGGTGGTAGGTGTTGTTTGGCTAATTTCTTCATGGGTGGCAAATAACTGGCTTAATGTTACACAATTGTCTGCTGCTTCCGTGGCACAAGCCATCGCTATGATGGGAATTGTGCTTGCTGGGCGTATGCTGGAGCAGGTTTATTGTGGTGCGATTCAAGGTTTGCAGCGGCAGGTTTGGCTAAGTAGTATGAGGGGGGTGTTTGCTACTCTGCGTTGGGGGGGGGCAGTAGGGGTGGTAGCCTTGGTAAGTCCTACCATCCAGGCTTTTTTTTTATGGCAGGGTATTGTTTCTGTGTTGTCTGTGGTCGTTTTGATCCGCCAAACATATCGTTTGCTGCCGCCTGGGGTCGGTTTCGCACGTTTTGACGTAGCGGTTATTATGCGTATTCGCCATTTTGCAGGTGGAGTTGCGGCTATTACGTTTTGGGGGTTGCTTTTAAACCAGATTGATAAGTTGTTGTTGAGTAAGATTGTGCCACTTGAGGTCTATGGTTACTATGTGCTTGCTGCGTCAGTTTCAGGTGTTCTGTATTTTTTGATT
>JAQYVW010000044.1 GCA_030145325.1 Desulfurivibrionaceae bacterium | reverse complement strand
TATGCAACAGGTCGGCGCAGAGCAATTCGATCTGGCTTTTCTCGGCCCAGCCCCCTATGTCCAGATAACCCACACCTACGGCGCAAAAACCATCCTCGGTCGTCTGGCAATAAATGGAGCCCCATTTTTTCACGGCGTGATCATTAGCAGAAAAGATTCTTCAATCCAGCAGCTTAAAGATTTGGCCGGCAAAAAATTTGCTTTTGGCGACCCCAATTCCACCATGAGTCATTTCGTCCCACGCTTCATACTGGCCCAGGCCGGAGTCAAGATTACCGACCTAAAAGAACACTCTTTTCTGGGCATGCACGCAAACGTCGCTCTCGGGGTCATCGGCGGCTACTACGATGCAGGCGGCATCAAGGAAGACATCTTCAACAGATATAAGGATAGAGGCATCAAGATCCTGGCCAAAAGTCAACCCATCTCCGAGCACCTCTTTGTGGCGGCCCAAAAGATCTCCCCGACAACGGTTGCAGATCTAAGACAGGCGCTTTTTTCCCTTCGGGATCCGAAAGTACTTACCCCCATCAAAAAAGCCCTTACCGGCATCGTTCCAGCAACAGACCAAGACTATGATTCATTGCGGATCATCCTCAAAAAATTCAACAAACTGCGAGTTGAATAATCGGTGAAAAAATCACTGCGACATACCCAGGCCATCCTGGCATTCATGGCCGTGCTGTTTACCTGCCTGATTATTCTTGACGCCTTTATCGTCACCCAAGAGAAAAAGGCCGGGAAAGATGAAATATATCAAAACAGTACCGTCGAATTAAATCTTGTCGAAACCTGTCTTACCGAACCCCTCCTGCGCCATTCTTTCGTGGAGGTGGAGCAATTCATCCAACAGTGGGGCACAAAACAAGAGCAGATGCTCAAAATTTTGGCCATCACTCCCCAGGGACATCTTCTCACTGAATACAGAAGAGACCATATCCAATCCCAAGATATATTAACCATTAAAAAAGAAATACGTTTTGAGGGTCAACACCTTCTCACGCTGGAGATAAGCAAGGATCTTTCTCCTCTGAACAAACATTTTGACGAATTCAAATCCCAACTCATCATTCGCTCCATTGCCATAACGGTTGTTATCGGCCTCCTCCTCTGGTTAACCCTGCGAATCCTTGCCCTACGACCGCTGGAAAACGAAATCAGTCGCCGCCGTGAAATAGAAGACCAATTACAACAGGCCCATGACACCCTGGAAACCAGGGTGCAAGCCAGAACCACCGAACTTATTACTGTTGTTGAAGAGCTGCACAACGAGATTACCGAACGTGAACTCATCGAAAAAAACCTCTCTCAAAGCGAAGAAAAATACCGAAAAATTTTCAACGCCCCCAGTGACGCAATCATTATCCATGAACAGGAAACCGGCGCTTTTATCGATGTTAACCAGGCCATGCTTTCAACATACGGCTATGCATACGATGAAGCGTTGCGACTCAACATTGAACAAATCAGCGCCGGCGAAGAACCCTATACCGCCCCGAACGCCCTGAAACTAATCCATAATGCTGTTCAATACGGACCACAGCTCTTTGAATGGTTGTGCAAAAAGAAAAACGGCGAATTGTTTTGGATGGAGGTGAGCCTGAAACACACGGAAATAATGTCCGAGCATTACATTATCTCCGTGTCCCGTGACATCACGGCCCGCAAAGAAGCTGAAGAACGCCTGGCCGAGGAACGGGAACGTCTAGCCGTTACCTTGCGAAGCATCGGGGATGGCGTTATCACCACCGATACCTCAGGGCAGGTGGTTTTGCTGAACAAGGTGGCAGAAGAATTGACCGGCTGGAAGCAGCAAGAAGCGGCCGGGCAACCATTGGCAACGGTTTTCAACATCATCAACCAGAGTACCCGCCAACCATGCGAAAACCCAGTTGAGAAAATCCTTGTCTCGGGCAAGATCATCGGCCTTGCCAACCATACCGTCCTGGTTGGCAAAGATGGCCAGGAACGGATTATCGCCGACAGCGGCGCTCCCATCCGCGACCAGCAAAGCCGGATCATCGGTGCGGTTCTAGTCTTTCGGGATACCACCGAACAGGTGATAATGGAACGGGAATTACACAAGGCCAAAAAGCTAGAATCCGTCGGTATCCTGGCTGGCGGCATTGCCCACGACTTCAACAATATCCTGATGGCGATCCTCGGCAACATCAACTTGGCAAACCAGTTTATCGAAAAAGATAATCGGGCTTTCCCCTTGCTCACCCAGGTGGAAAAAGCCACCCAACGAGCCAAGCACCTCACCCAACAGCTGCTCACCTTCTCCAAGGGTGGCGAGCCGGTTAAGGAAACTGCCTCCATTGAGGAAGTCATTACCGATTCCGCTGATTTTATCTTGCACGGCAGCAAAATCGCCTGCAACTACCAGATAGCTGAAGACCTGTGGCTCGTTGAAATTGACAAGGGGCAAATGAGTCAGGTCATCCAGAACCTGATCATCAACGCTGCTCACGCCATGCCGGACAGAGGCACCATCACCATCGGCGGCGAAAACATCCCCCAACTGGATGACCGAGAGATCCTCCTGCCAGGCGACAAAAGATATATCAAGATCACCATCAACGACACTGGCACCGGGATACCTGAAGAATACCTGGAGAGAATTTTCGATCCCTACTTCACCACTAAAGACAAAGGCAGCGGCCTGGGACTGGCTACAACCTACTCCATCATCAGCAAACATGACGGTCATATCGCAGTGACCTCAGAACCTGATCAGGGAACCACCTTTACCATTTACCTGCCAGCCTCCAGCGCCAAGGAAGCGATGCTTGCCGACGATGAAGAAATACCGGCACTGCTTGTGGACAAAAAGAAAATTTTGATCATGGACGATGAGAAAATGATCAGAGATCTTGCCCAAAGCATCTTCACCCACCTTGGCTTTGAAGTGGTTCTTGCCCAAGACGGCGACCAGGCGGTTAAGGTCTACCGACAAGCCTTGAGAGACAGAGAGGAAATCGATTTAACGATCATGGACCTGACCATCCCCGGCGGTATGGGTGGCAAGGAAGCAGTGCAAAAGGTTCTTGAATTGAACCCCAACGCCAAGGTTGTGGTCTCTAGTGGCTACTCCAATGATCCCATCCTGGCCCATTATCAAGATTACGGTTTCAAAGCAGCCCTGATCAAACCATATAATCTTGCTGAACTGACCAAGATTATTAACCGACTACTACGTTAACCCAAGCCACTTGGTCAAGAACCGATCCGACCCTGTTGCCCAACAACCACATCCTGAGAAATTTAAGTATCACCTTGAATAGGTTGCGACAACCGACTATCGTCGGCAGAAACATTGTATATCATAACATTTAGGCCAGGTTGGCCAATAACGTCAACAACCACAAATTACCCTAAAGATAGACAAATCAAACCAGCAACCTAATCCCGAGCTCCCCACCTATGGAAACCAGAACCCTTGCCGATATCCTCACCCCGGATGTAATCACCATCACTCCAAGCACCGCCATTTCCGAAACATTACAAATAATGCGCAACAATAATATCAGCTGCATTTTCGCCGTTGAAGATACCCACCCCGTGGGAATTATCACCGAACGCAACGTGGTCAAATACATTGCCGGACAAGCCGACCACTCGTCCGATGGCGCTGTTTGTGAAATCATGAGTTCGCCGGTTATTACTGCCCCAGCAACCATGCCAATTTTCGAAGCATACAACATTCTCTCCATGCACAACATGCGGCACCTGGCCGTGGTGGACGATTCAGCAAACCTCATCGGCGTAGTCACCCAATCAAATATCGTTGAACATCTCTCCTATGATTCCTTTGTTGAGACAAAACGGGTGGCGCAGGTGATGAGCAACGTTGTCTTTACGGTTCCGCCAGAGATTGACGTACAGCAAACCCTCATCCAAATGGCCGACAAATCAACAAGTTGCATCATCATCGCCGTTAACAACAAGCCATTGGGCATCATCACCGAACGGGATGTTTCTCGATTACATATGGAGCACCCCGACCTGGCCAAGATATCGGTTGGAGAGGTTATGACCACCTCCCTGCAAACGGTAACCGCTGACACTCAGTTGCCGGCGGCCATTGCGATCATGAAACGGCAGAAATTGCGGCGACTGGTGGTGGTAGACAAAGACGGGGACATTAAGGGCATCGCCACCCAGTCGGACATCGTTAAGGGGCTGGAGGGAAAATATATCCAAGCCCTTAACGAGATCATCAAGGAAAAAGATTATGTAATCAGTAACACTTCAAAGGATCTAGCTCATAAGACGGCTTATCTTGACAACATTCTTCGCTCTTCCCTGGATTACGGAATTATCGCCGCAGATCTTGACAATCTTGTTATCTATTTCAACCCCGGGGCTGAAATAATTCTCAACGTCAAAGCTAAAGATCTCATCGGCCGCAACATCATGACCCTGCATGATCACGACAAATCCTTACTGGCAAGACTGAATGAGGTTCTAAATACGATCAGCAACGGTGACCGAACCTCCTTTGTCATCGAAAGGGAAAATAACGGCGCCAAACAGTTTCTCAACGCCCGCGCCTCAGGAATCATCGACACCCAGAACAACCTTGCCGGTTACTTCCTAATGATCAACGACATCACCCAACGCAAAGAGGCCGAAGAGGAACTCAAAAAAGCACACGCTGACCTTGAGCAACGGGTTGAGGAACGAACCAGAGAACTGGCCAAGGCCATGAGCGGCAGCATTGAAGCCATTGCCCTTACCGTGGAGATGCGTGACCCATACACCTCAGGGCACCAGCGTCGGGTGGCCCATCTCGCCGCAGCCATTGCCAAAAAACTGGACTTGAGCAGCGACAAGATCGAGGGTGTCTACATGGCCGGCCTCCTCCACGACATCGGCAAGATCAAGGTTCCGTCAGGAATACTAAGTTATCCTGGGCGGTTATCCAGTGCCGAATTCGCCATCATCAAACCGCACCCTGAAATCGGCTACAACATTCTTAAAGGAATCGATTTCCCCTGGCCATTGGCCAACATCGTCCTTCAACATCACGAACGTCTTGACGGTTCAGGATACCCGCAAGGACTTAAGGGCGACGCTATCCTGCAAAAGGCAAAAATCCTCACGGTGGCCGATGTGGTGGAAGCGATGTCCTCACATCGACCCTATCGCCCTGCTCTGGGCATTGAGCTAGCCATTGATGAGATAACCTCCAACAGGGGGATTTATTATGACCCAGATGCGGTGGATGCCTGCGTCACCCTCTTCACCGAAGAAGACTACACTTTCCCTTCCCACGATGAAAATAAGGAACAAAATCCCCCCCAACAACCATCCCTGTTCTGAAACATAATCAGCTTCGCCACCAACAAATCTTTTTGGCCCTTCGCAAAAAAACCATGGCATCATGATAAAATTTCAGTAAGTTCATTGGCTGTTCAATCAACAACACTTAGCATCACCAACCCTCCCACCTCGGCATTTAGCGAAAACCGGAGAGCAGCATGGAAAACAAACCAACCTACGATGAACTGGCCCTTCGCGTCGAAACACTTGAGCAACGCCTGAAGGACCAGCAGCGCGAGAACGAACAGCACAAGCTTCTCTCCTTGATGGTTGCCCATTGCGGTGAAGGGATAGTCATAACCGATCCCGCTGACAAGATTCTCATTGTCAACGATTCGTTTACCTCCATGCACGGATATGAAGCCGCCGACTTAATCGGCGCCCACTTCTCCATTTTTAACGTCGACGAAAACAAGCAATCATTTCTTTCCGCCAACCACCTTCTGGCTGACCCAAGTAGCCATGGCGGAAAACTTCCCCTGCGCCGCCAGGATCAAACAACCATCCTGACCCAACAAGACAACACCTTGTTAAGAGATGCCGACGGCACCCTGCTGGGCATCCTCCGCAGAATAACCGATATCTCTACAGAGCTGAACAAATCAGAAAAACATGAGAAGAACCTGGCCTATTTCGAAGCGGTGAAGGAAGCGATGATGACCGGCTTAGTGGTTATCGACCGGGCAAGCCACCAGATACAAGACGTCAACTCCGCCGCCGCAGCCATGATCGGTCTTGCCAAAGAAGAGATCATCGGTCGAGAATGTCATGATTTCATCTGCCCCAAAAAAAAGGGCGACTGCCCGATTACCGAACACCACCAGACGGTTGACAATGCTGAGCGATTTATGCTCAGAGCCGATGGATCGAGCTTACCGATCCTCAAAACCGTAACCGAACTCACCCTGCCCGGCGGTGACGTCCTAATCGAAACCTTTGTTGACATCTCGGAACAAAAAAATGCTAAAAACGAACTCACCAAGCAAAGTGAATTTTTGCGGACTATCCTTGACGCCCTCACCTTTCCACTGTATGTGGTTAACGTTGATGACTACTCCATCGCCCTAGCCAATGAGGCAACCGGATTCGGCATGCTCTCCCCCAAGGCAACCTGTCACCAACTCACCCATCACAGCGACACACCCTGTAGAGACCACGACCACCCCTGCCCGGTAAAGAAAGTAAAAGAGACCGGCCAGCCCGCTCAGTTCGACCATATTCATCTCGACAAGAACAAAAATAAACGCATTGTCGAAGTTCACGCCTACCCCATCTTCGACAAAGACCAACGCCTCAGCCAGGTTATTGAATACAGCATTGATATCACGGAACGACGACTGGACGAAATTGCCTTGCAAGAAGCCAAGGAAGATTCAGAAATTGCCAACATGGCAAAAAGTCAATTCCTTGCCAACATGAGTCACGAAATACGCACGCCGATGAATGGGGTTATCGGTCTCCTTGAGCTTATCGCCCGCACCGAGCTTACTGATCAACAAAAAAGGTACTTCTCGCTGGCGAGAACATCAGCGCATCGAATGATGGATATTGTCGGTGACATCCTCGACTTTTCTAAGATCGAGGCAGGTCATCTTTCTCTGGATCCTGCCCCCTTTAACCTCCAGGATCTTCTTGACGAAACCCTGCGCACGCTTACCGTCTCCGCCCAGGAAAAAGGGGTGGAACTTTTTTACCAGATCCAAACTGGCGTAACCGCCGAAGTAATCGGCGACGCTGGCCGCTTACGCCAGATTCTCTGCAACCTGATCGGCAATGCAATCAAATTTACCAGCCATGGCGAGGTTCTGGTGGAAGTCGGCAACAAGAAAGAGCAAAACCCTGATGAAGAGGAGCTCATCTTTGCAGTTCATGACACCGGCATCGGCATCTCCGAGGATAACCAGAAAAGCATTTTCAATGCCTTTGCGCAAGGAGACGGCTCCGCAACCCGCCAATACGGAGGCACCGGCCTGGGCCTAGCCATTGCTTCCGAGCTCATCCAATTAATGGGCGGGGAAATCGGCGTTGAAAGCGAACCGGGCGCAGGCAGCACCTTCCATTTCACCGTAAAACTCAAAAAACAGCTATTTGCTGCCGAAACAGTTCAATATGTCCAGTTGGAAGATATCCGGGAGATGAAAATTCTCCTGGCAATGCCAGCTGGCAGCGGTCAAAAACTCATTTACGACACCCTGCAAGAATGGCTGCCGTCCGTTACAATTGCTGAGACAGGGCAAGCTCTTTGCCCGATCCTCAAGGAGCAAAAGTTCGACGTCATTCTTCTTGACACCCATATGCAGGATATAGACACCGACTCTCTCACCCAATGTAACACCATTGCCCCACCCCCCCCTGCCGCAATTATTCTCATGTGTCGTCCCAACCATCCCGCCCCCGGCATCGACAGCAACAGCAACAGCCTTGATATTGCCACCACCATTGAACTGCCAACCTGTACCACCGATTTGCTGAGAGCAATCCATGTCGCCAGCAAGATTAACAAAGAGAGGTCGCAAGCAAGCCAGTCGGACAAATCCGCCACATCCCTGAACGCCTCGATATCAAAAAGAATTCTGGTTGCCGAAGACGATTATATCAACCGCACCCTGATCACCACCATCCTAGAACAAGAAGGATGGCATGTTACCGCCGTTGAAAACGGTCGCTTGGCTGTGGAGTTGTTGACTACTGACTCCTTTGATCTTGTGCTGATGGACCTTCAAATGCCGGAAATGGATGGCTTTACCGCCACCTGCGCCATCAGAAAACAGGAACAGGATACCGGCCACCATATCCCCATTATCGCCCTAACCGCTCACGCCCTAAAAGAAGATCGTGACAGGTGTCTTGCTGCGGGCATGGACGATTACCTCTCCAAGCCCGTTGATTACGACGCGCTCCTTAACGTTTTGAACAACCTCCACCCAACCTTATGATCTAATCGCCTCCCTCTACCATTTTCTTGATCTGTACCTCACCACCAATACAGGACAAAAAAGGTCTTGTTGATTCCGTACCATTCGGTTAGATTGTCAATATTAACAAAATCATCATCAACTGAGGTGAATCAATGTGTATCGACGTCAGAAAAACATGTGAGTGCGGCGCAGAAAATATACAATTCCACCTTCGTGACAACATTTTGCTCCCGGAAACTATCACCAGGCTATTCTGTCCGTCTTGTCCCGGCCATACCTCCTTTGACCAGGAAAAGATGCTTCAGGATAACGGCTGGGTCATCGAATACGATATGATTCTGGCGAAATTCCAGATCAGCAGCAAGTTGACGATTACTGATGATAAGATTACCCCAGCATTCATTTTTGACGAAGGTTATGCCTGTTGGCTGGAGATGTACCCCGGTGAAAAAGAAGCCATTAAAGACGAGAAAGAACAACTCCTCCGCCTCCGGGATATCGATCAGAAACAATATCTAGAAGCAATCACCTCCTGGAATATCAACAGAATAAACCACATCAAGACCGCGGGCTGGCGCAAAGCCCTGCGGGCCTAACGGCTCTCCGTCCCCTTGGCGAAGACACTCTCCTTCCATCTCTTGGCATAAACTGTCTCCCCACCAGGTATGCCCATCTCCACCTTTTCAACAACACAACACTCCTTTAATAGCAGTTTCACCCCGAATACAATTCATTAACCTACCCACCCCCCCTTTTTTGCGATTTTCCCTCATATTTGAACCCTTGACAGTCAACACCCTAATTAGTAATAAACTCGACTTTATCTACCCATTAATCATTAACACCTTATTTAGTCTCTGTTAAAAACCCTTATCTTGCGACCGGTTTTGACAAGATTGTTTCCAATCAGGATCAGCTAATTTTTCGTAAGAGCAAGCAACCCCGCCGGTTGACGCCGAGATTGCTAAAAAGGTGCGCTTCCTGCTAGAAACTTTTGTAACTACGCACCGGGCAGCGAGCTAATTTCCTTGCTACCCCGTAACTGTAACTTTTTATAATTTTATCCGCAGAGGCAGACAATCTCCTCCGCCAGAGCCCGTCCATGTCAGTGCTAGCCAGCGACAAAATGATCATTGATCTGAACTACCGCAACAAGATCATTGATGAGCGCCAACCTCCTGGGGCCGTGGTGAACACCCACGAGATGTTTGCCCTGCTCACCGAGACCATTGCCGAAAAACGCACCCTGGAAATGGTTGAAATCCATGATCTGTACAAGGCCCTCAACCATACCCACACCAATGTCGGCGCCGCCCGCCTTTTCCATTCACTGGTTACCCCTTCGGAATCGCTGGAACTAATCCATGCCAAGCAGGAAGCCTTTCTGGAACTCGAAGCCAATGACAAGCTGCGCAACAGTGTGGCGGAATTCCTCGGCACTTTCAGTGCAGGAGAGACCGATCTCTTTAAATTTCTCAATGTTCATTTTCATCCCCTCTTCCCTTACGGGGTGGCGAGAAGGGCCGCTAAGGCCACGGAGACCATGCACCGAGCCGCCAAAGCAATCCCGCAACCGGAAACCATCTATCTCGATTCACTACTGCGGCTAATCAAATCCTTTGGTGAATCCCCGGAAAGCACCCTGATGCGGAAACCCACCTATCGAACCACCAAGGGTATCGTCAACCGCCAAGAGAAAAAATGGTACACCCCAGCGCTACGTTTCCGTCCCGGTCGATTCTCCGCCGGCAGCATTGGTCCGATCATGCCATGCCTCCTGATCGCCGGAGCTGGATATGTCGGCTTGGTCAACGAAGCTCTGGCTGAGTATATCGCTCTTCTTAGCGGTGCCGGCGTTATCATCAGCTCGTTTCATGGCGCGGTGATAAAACCTCTTTTTGACTACGAAACCGCCTTACTACCTATCCGTCACCGCCTTCTCAACTCCAACCGTTTTGCCTCAGCCATCGAAGCGGTGGGTGGCCTTGATGTATTGTTCTCCTTTGGGGAATTCCGCCGCAACTTCCCCCATCCCACCGTCCTCCCGGAAATTACCGACGGCGAACGCCACTACTTCGAAGCCCGAGATCTCAAAAATCCGCTCTTGGCCAAGGACGACCGCAACTATGTCGGCAATGACGTTTCCCTCACCGACCAAGGGGTGACCTTTATCACCGGCCCCAACAGCGGCGGCAAGACAACCTACTGCAAAACCGTGATTCAAAACCAAATTATGGGCCAAATCGGCGCGCCCATTGTGGCCACCAAGGCACGGATGAATATCGCCAACCATATCGCCTACCAGGCACCAGCCTTCGATTCCCTGAACGACCCGGAAGGTCGCTTCGGCACCGAACTTCGTACCACCAGAGACATCTTCTTCACCACCACCCCCAAAAGCCTTGTGGTCTTGGATGAAATTGCCGAAGGAACCACCAGCCACGAACGGATGAATCAATCCGTTGCCATCCTTGACGGCTTGCTGGCCAAATGCAATACAAATCTCTTGGTTACCCATTCCTTTGAATTAGCCGAAACATTTATGGCCTCGAACAAAGGTCAGTTTATCCAGGTTGAATTCAAGGACGACGCCCCCACCCATCGGTTTACCCCCGGTATCTCCAGCGACAGCCATGCCTCTCGGGTGGCAGAAAAAATCGGTTTTTCCACCACCGACATCCGCAACCACCTTGAAGAAAACGGCTACTTATAGCTCTTCGTCACCTTTCCTCCCCACTCACAAATACCTTCCCTGGCCCTTTTTTCCATCACCTAAAAACCAGCGTTGTTGCACGCACCCCCCGGTGCTGGTATGGTGTAAAGATAATTTTGCCCCCCAAAAGTCGACGGAGACAATCATGCTTACTATCACTGAAAAGGAAATCCGCCTCAATAAAGGAATCGTCCACTGCATCACCGGCGGTAACCGTGGCATGCGCGACATCCTGCTCCTGCACGGGAAGAAGTTTGAGGCTGAAACCTGGCGCGACCTCAGAACCCTCCACGAATTAGGAGAGGCAGGGTTTCATGCCGTTGCCCTTGACCTGCCCGGCTTCGGCAAATCCCCCGCCATGGAGATGGAAAACCAAGCCGTTATCCGTTCTTTCATTCAGGCCGAACAACTGGATCGCCCGATCTTGCTCGGCCCCTCCATGGGTGGCCAGATTGCCCTGGAATTTGCTCTGGCCCATCCCCAGATGGTGGGCGGCTTGATTCTGGTTGGCACAGTTGGGGTTACCGAAAACAAGGAACATCTGGCAAAACTGAAGATGCCGACCCTGATCATCTGGGGTGGAGATGACACCGTTGCTCCCCTTGCCGACGGAGAACTACTGGCCCAAGAGATCAACAACGCCAAACTGGTGGTTATCGACAACGCATCCCACCCTTGCTACCTTGACCAGCCCGACCGTTGGCATAGCGAGTTGATCGACTACCTCGAGAGCCATTTTCATTAACGTTTGCCAGCTTAACAAACCATAAAACAGACAGAAACAACCGCATTTGGCTGTTGCCATATTAGGTGCGGCCATTTATGATAGGCCAAATTGTTTTGGTATATATTGCGTCCTTGAGGTAAACGGTGCATTCTTTGGCACCGCTTACCTCAAGGACGCATTTGCAGTTCTTGACCCCCTTACATCGACCAACTCTCGATCGATATGGAGTATGCATGAAAACGGTTCAGAAAAAATACAGCGACAAGGAAAGCATCGTCCTTGCCCGCGCCATCGCCACCACTGCCATTGACAAGAAGGCGGAAGACTTGATTATTCTTGATGTCCGGGGCCTGGCATCATTCACGGATTTCCTCGTCATCATGAGCGGTCGCTCCACCCGCCATGTACAGTCCCTTGCCCAGACAGTGGACCAAGAGATGAGCAGCAAACGTCTTTCCACCAGCAACACTGAGGGTATCCAGGAAGGACAATGGGTGCTACTCGACTATAACGACGTGGTGGTCAACATCTTTTACGCCGAATCCCGCAGCTTTTATGATTTGGAAGGATTGTGGCACGACGCCCCCCGCATCTCCCTTACCGAAGAGACCACCGACCAGGACGAATAAGATGAAAAAAAACGGGCCGCTCTTACTGGCCATTCTTGACGGCTGGGGAGAAGGCGTGCTCTCCACCACCAATGCCGTGCACATGGCCAAGACCCCCAACATGGATCACTGGCAACGATCCTGCCCGGCCACCACTCTAGTTGCCCACAACGGCGCGGTGGGCTTACCGGAAGGACAGATGGGCAACTCCGAGGTGGGGCATCTCAATATCGGCGCCGGTCGGGTTGTATATCAGGATTTCACCCGCATCAACCGAGCCATCGAAATCGGCGAATTCGCTGCCAATCAGGTTCTTAACGACGCCATCGAGAAGGCTAAAGTTACCGACACCGGACTGCACTTGCTCGGCCTTGTTTCCGACGGCGGCGTCCACAGCCACCTCAACCACCTCATCGCCCTGGTCAAACTAGCTGCCGCCAAGGGCGTGGAGAAGGTCTTTATCCACGCCTTCATGGATGGCCGCGACACCCCGCCCCAAAGCGGTGCCAGCTACATGGCTACCCTGCAACAGGCCTTGACGGAAATAGGCGTGGGGCAAGTGGTCAGCGTCTCCGGTCGTTATTACGCCATGGATCGCGACAATCGCTGGGAGAGAGTGGCGACAGCTTGGCAGGCCATGGTTGACGGCAAAGCCGAGCTCACCGCCAGCGATCCCACCCGGGCAATTCGCGATGCCTACCAGCGCGGTGAAAACGATGAATTCATCAAACCGATTATCATCAGCGGCGACCAACAACCGCCGGTGGTCATCGCTGACAACGATACCGTCATCTTCTTTAATTTCCGGGCTGATCGGGTTCGCGAACTAACCCACGCCTTTATCGATGTTGATTTTGACAAATTCGCCTGCCCTAAACGACCGCAACTGGCCCAATGCGTCACCTTTACCCGCTACGAAAAGAACTTTACCCTGCCGGTGGCCTTCCCACCCGTGGCCATGACCCACATCCTCGGCGAAGAGGTTAGCCACCACGGCCTTAGTCAGTTGCGCATCGCTGAAACCGAAAAATACGCCCATGTCACCTATTTCTTTAATGGTGGCCGCGAAGAACCATTTGCCAATGAAGACCGGATTCTGATTCCGTCACCGCAAGAGGTGGCCACCTATGATCAGAAACCGGAGATGAGCGCCCTGTCCGTAACCGACGCCCTGCTAACCAGGCTGGATCAGAACGATCTTGACCTGGTGGTGCTGAACTTTGCCAATGGCGACATGGTGGGCCATTCCGGCATTCTTGCTGCAGCCATTACCGCCTGTGAAACCGTGGATCAATGCATCGGGCGGGTGGTGGAGAAGATCAACGCCAAGGGCGGCACAGTCTTGATTACCGCCGACCACGGCAACGCCGAGATGATGGAGAATCCTGAAACCGGCCAACCCTTCACCGCCCACACCACCAACCCGGTGCCGTTCATCGTCGTCGGCAAGGGATATGAGAAAAAAAGACTTCGCCGCGACGCGAGCCTTGAAGATATCGCCCCCACCATCCTAAACCTCCTAAATCTGCCCATCCCGGCAGAAATGAAGGGAACAAGCATCATCATTGAGGAGTAAAATCCCATGCAATATATCAGCACTCGTGGCTCCATCGCGCCAATTTCCTTTACCAAAGCAGTGATGATGGGCCTTGCCACCGACGGCGGCCTGCTCCTGCCGGAATCAATCCCAACCATTGACCAGAACACCCTGGCCGCCTGGCGCAATCTCTCTTACCCCGAACTGGCCTTCGAGGTCATCTCCCGCTTTGCCGATGATATCCCGGCCACCGACCTGCGCGAGCTGATCAACCGCTCCTACGCCACCTTCACCCACCCAGAGATCACGCCCCTGGTCAGCCACGGCGATCTCCACATCATGGAACTCTTTCACGGCCCCACCTTGGCCTTCAAGGATGTTGCCTTACAATTTCTCGGCAATGTTTTTGAGTATCTGCTCAAGCAAAGCGGCGGCAAGATGAACATCCTCGGCGCCACCTCCGGCGACACCGGCAGCGCTGCCATCTACGGGGTGCGAGGCAAGGAGCGGATCAAGATCTTCATCCTCCATCCCCATAAACGGGTTAGTCCGATCCAAGAACTGCAGATGACCACGGTCACCGACGAGAACGTTTTTAATCTCGCCATCCGTGGCACCTTTGACGACGGCCAGGCCATCGTCAAAGGGATCTTCAACGACATCGATTTCAAGGAAGCGCACCAACTGGGAGCGGTAAACTCCATCAACTGGGCGCGCATCCTTGCTCAGGTGGTCTATTACATCTACGCGGCCTTGCAACTTGGCGACAACTCCAAATCCGTTGACTTCAGTGTTCCCACCGGCAACTTCGGCGACATCTTCGCAGGCTACGTGGCTCGCCGCATGCTTCCTCACGGCACCATTGGCCGTCTGATTCTGGCCACCAACGAAAACAACCTCCTCACCCGCTTTGTCCAAAACGGCGACTACTCACTGGGCTCGGTGGTTCAGACCATCAGCCCTTCCATGGACATCCAGGTAGCCAGCAATTTCGAACGCTACCTCTACTACTTACTGGGTGAAGACGCGCAAAAAACCGCTAAAGCCATGCAGAGTTTTGCCGATAATGGCAAACTACACTTTGACCAAGGGCAGCAAGAAAAAATCCGCATGGATTTTGTCGCCCAAAGCACCAACGAGGAAGAGACCATCACTACCATCAGTGATTTTTACCGTGAGCACGGTTACATTCTTGATCCCCACACGGCTGTGGGAGTGAACAGCGCCCTTGCCAACCGGGATGCCGACACCCCCATGGTTTGCCTGGCCACCGCCCACCCGGCAAAATTCGCTGAAGCAGTAGACAAGGCCATAGGTCGTGATCCAGAAATGCCCGCCAGCTTTGCCGACCTTGAACAACGACCTTCCCGTTGCGAAATCATCGACGCCAAGGTGGACGCGGTAAGAGATTTCCTTGCCGAGCACGCCTTGTAAAGGAGCGACCCCCGATTAGATGAACATCGCCGAGCGCATCGCCAACTTTCGTCAAACAGACCTTTTCAACGGCTTTAGCGACGAAGAGTTGCAACAATTTGCCACCATGGTCAGCGAGATCAGCCTTCCCCCCGGCCAGATTCTCTTTCGAGAAGGAGATTCCGGCCAGGAGATGTTCATCCTGGTTGAAGGTCAGCTCAGAATCTTCAAGGGAAAACGGATCATCACCGCTATCCGTCCCGGCGACTATGTGGGCGAGATGGCAATCCTTGAAGACAAACCCCGCTCCGCCTCGGTGGAAGCGGTTTCCCCCTGCCGACTGCTCAAGATTACCTCCGCCCAATTTCAAGAATACCTGGCCCACCAGCCCAGATCGCTGGTTTCCATGATGACCACCCTAAGTCGTCGCGTCAGGCACGACACCGAGATGATTGCCGCCGACTTTGCCAAGGCCAACATCCTGATCCATGATATGAAAAACTCCCTGTCAATCTTTCTCTATCTGGATTTGCTGCAAAGAAGTTACGCCAACGACAAAACAGCACTCTTCATCAGCCACATGCAGGAGGCTCGCGCCAACCTGCTGGCAATGATGGACGAGGCCCTGGCCGGGGCCAAAGATCTTTACCCAACCGATACCCCCTGGCAAGCAGCTTCCCTGACAACATTGATTAACGACATCACCGCCACAGAATGCACCTTACACCCGGATCTTTGCGACAAAAAGGTCACGGTGAACATCACGGGTGAGATTAGGGTCTTTTCTTTCAATAAACTAGAAATGCGCAGGGTACTCACCAACCTGCTCATTAATGCCGGGCAGGCAAGCAAAGCTGGTGATGCCATCATCATTACCTGCAGCCAGGATGACAAAACGACTGAGGTGGCAATCCACGATCAAGGGCCAGGTATCCCGCCAGAACTACGGGAGCAAATCTTTTCACCCCGTTTCACCACCAAGGAGCAAGGAAACGGCCTTGGCCTCGCCTCCTGCAAACTAATCATCGAAGAGCATCACGACGGCGAACTTCTAGTGGAAGACAATCCCCAGGGCGGCAGTATCTTTCGTCTACGCCTGCCCATGACAGCTAAGCGGAGAGAATCATGAACGAAATGGCAAAATACCGCCTTCAAGTCGAAGAAGCGGTGACCTTTTTACAGACGCGTCTCACCAATCAACCGGAAATAATCCTGGTTTTAGGAACCGGCCTCGGCGCCCTGGCCGACCATCTAGACCATCCACAAACCATTGCCTATGAAGATATCCCCCACTTCCCGCGCTCAACGGTGGCAAGCCACGCCGGGAATCTTATCTTCGGCCAACTGGGCGGCAAACAGGTGGCAGCGCTACAAGGCCGTTTCCACTATTACGAAGGATATTCCGCCAAGGAGCTGACCTTCCCGGTTCGAGTGCTGTCGCTACTGGGTGCAGAAACCATGCTGGTCTCCAATGCCGCCGGCGGTCTTAACCCTGCCCATGCCGCAGGCTCCCTGATGGTGATCCGCGATCACATCAATCTCATTCCCGACAACCCCTTACGGGGTGAGAATATCGATGCTTGGGGAGTACGCTTCCCTGATCTTTCGGCAACCTATGACCAGGAACTCATTGCCCAAACCTTGGCTTGCGCCGATAAACTGGGCATTACCAAAATGGAGAGCGGCATCTATGTGGCGATCCCCGGTCCCAGCCTGGAAACCCCGGCAGAGACCCGCTACTTGCGACAAATCGGCGCTGACGCAGTGGGGATGTCCACGGTGCCGGAGGTAATTGTCGCCAAGCATGCCGGGCTTAAGGTGCTGGGCATCTCGGTGGTTTCGAACGTCAATGACCCGGACAACCAGCAACCGATTCTTCTTGAGGAAATCATCGCCCAAACCGAACAAACGGCGGCACAACTGGTCCGATTGATTCTCGAACTTTTCAAGGAACTGTAAAGGATAAGATGATGCAGAATACCGACTCCGCAACCGCCGACCTCCTCCTCACCGGCACGGTTTGTACCCTTGACCACCAGCAAACCATCATCACTAACGGCGCCGTGGCGATCAAAAACGACACCATCATCGCCATTGGCTCAGCTCCAGAACTTATTGGCCGCTACCCACAGGCGGAAAAAATCGAAGAAGCACACGGCCTGATCATGCCGGGGCTGATCAACACCCATACCCATGGCGCCATGTCTCTATTCAGAGGGTTGGCCGACGATCTGCCCCTGATGCAATGGCTCCAGGAGTACATCTTCCCGGTGGAAGCCCAACTCACCGGGGCAATGGTTCACCAGGGGATGTTATTGTCCGCAGCGGAGATGATCCGCTCAGGCACCACCTCCTTCTGCGACATGTACCTCTTCGCCGATGAGGTTGCGGCAGCAGCGAAAAGTAGCGGCATGCGCGGCTGGATCGGCGAAGTGCTGTACGACTTTCCCTCCCCCAACTACGGCGAACTGGAAAACGGCTTCCGTTATGCAGAAGAGATGTTTGTAAAATACAAAAATGATCCCCTGGTCACCGTCACCGTTGATCCGCACGCGGTCTACACCTGCTCAGCAGATCTCCTGGTCAAACTAAAAGAGATGGCCGATCACCACGACGCCCCCTATGTTATCCACCTCTCCGAAACCCAAGACGAGGTTGCGGGCTGCCGCCAACAGTATGGCAAAACGCCGCTACACCATCTCAACCAGTTGGGTATCTTAGACCAACGGGTGATCGCCGCCCATTGTGTGGTATTGGCGGATGATGAAATCGAACTCCTCGCTGAGCGCCAGGTCAAGGTGGCACATTGCCCGGAAAGCAATATGAAACTCGCCTCTGGAGTCGCGCCGGTACCGCGCCTGCTTAAGGCCGGAGTCACGGTGGGGCTGGGTACCGATGGCGCCGCCAGCAACAACGATGTCGATCTTTTTCGGGAGATGGACAGTGCGGCCAAACTACACAAGGGGGTTAACCTGGACCCCACCCTGATGAGTGCCGAACAAACCTTAAGGATGGCGACCATGGGCGGTGCCGAACTACTGGGCGCAGCTAAGGAAATCGGCAGCCTGGAAGTGGGCAAGAAAGCGGATCTCATCGTCCTCGACCTCAACCAGCCCCACCTGACCCCTCTCTACAACATCCCCTCGCATCTAGTTTATGCCGCCAGAGGCAGTGACGTGATCCATTCGGTGATCAATGGCCAACTGGTGATGCGTAACCGCACCCTGACCACCATTGATGAAGAGGCGCTGCGCGAGAAAATCCGCGAGATCGCCGGGCAGATTAAAAAAATCTCTCAGCAATGACAAAAAACAGGAAGCGAGTTACTATTTAGACAAATTGCAACTCTTCAACCTAAGAGGATGATTCGTTTATGGAAGAGAAACTGGAAGAATTCCTCATCCACCATCCTTTCACCTGCAAACTAAGGCTGGATGAAGAAGAACGACATCGACTCGCCAGCATCATCGAAGAAGACTACCTCACCTCCTTTATCTCCGCCGTTATCCATGAGTCAGAAAAGATCATGGCCATTGACCCCAGTCTGCCCCGACAGGAGATTCTTAAACTCGCCGCAGCCATGCTGGTCAAGAACCTCAACGCCCAAGCCGCCTCCATCCGTCTCTTTGATCCGGACAGCCACCGGATGCTCTCCTCCGCCACCTGCAACATGGATGACTACCATCGCCGCTCCACCATCCCTTTCAAGGATTCCATTGCCGGTGATGTGGTTCGGGGCAATCGCAGCATCCCGGTGCCCAGCATCCTCAAGAACCCCCTCTATCGCAGCAAGGAAATCGTTAAAAAGAAAGGATTACATTCACTACTGGCGGTTCCCCTCCGCATCCCCCAGTTTATTGACGACACCTGGGATCTCCTCGGTTCCATCCAGATTTATTATCGAGAAGACAACCGCCGTTTCAAGGACCTGGAGATCATTCACGCCGAACTACTGGCCCGACGGGTGAGCTTTGTCCTGGCCAAGAAAAAAATCATTGATCTGCACCGCCTCAACCGCCGCAAAGAAACCATCAGCGACAAGATCTTCATTAAACTGAGCAACCGCGAAGGCATTAAGCTTAAGGATCTGTTCATGCTTTTGATCCCGGAGCTACGTGAAGTTCTGGCGGTGCGAAACTGCTCGCTGTTCACCCTTTCCCGCGACCAGCAGCATATCCACCTTGAAGCATCTTATCCAACCGATATAACCTATCACGAGCCCGGTTACACCTTCACCCTAGCCAACCATCCATACTTTTTGACCACCATTAAAGGCGGCGCGTATGGAGACTACCCCCATGAACGCATCCACCCCACCTACCTACTGATCAAGGATCCGCTCCATAGTAAGTTGACTAGCCCCGGGCTGATTAAATTCGTCAAAAAACACCGGATTAATTCCATTCTGTTGGTGCCGCTCAAGGTCAACGATACGGTTCGCCACCTCCTCACCTTTTTCGGTTCGGACCGTAAACAGTCATTCAGCGATGACGAGATTGAGTTGCTGGTCTTTTTAGGCAAAGAGGTAATGAAAGCATCACGCCTTGAATTCTTAGGTGACATGCTCCACGACTTCAAGAACCCAGCCGTGGCGGTGGCAGGTCTTGCCGCCCGAGCCAGAAAACTTCTTGACGAAGAGGACCTAAACTCGGTGCGCGACAAACTTACCACCCTCCTGGAGGTAGTTGCCTCCGAAAGCGAACGACTCCAGGATGTGGCCTTAACCATAACTGGCGAAGGACATGAAAGCCTGATCGACCTAGGCAAAATCGCCACCGAACGGTATCACTTAAACGAAGCGGTGATCCAGGAATCAGGCCATGCCGGGATCATAACGAAGCCCGTTGAGACAGAAGAGGAAATGCTGGTGCTCTGCTCCCGAGCTGGCCTGATCCGGGTTATGGACAATCTCCTCAACAACGCCACGAAAGCGATCCCCGCCCAAGGCGGGGTCCTCTCCTTACGCTGCCGACGCGAAAGGGAAATGGTGCGGCTTGAGTTACAAAACAGCGGCGCCATGGATCAAGCCATGATCGAAAATATCAAACGCGGCGAAGTCAAAGGACGCGGCTTCAACATCATTCACCGCTTCATTCAGGCCAACCACGGCGCCTTAGACATTAAAGTGAAAAACCACAGTACCGTGGTCATCATTCACCTCCCCTTGCAAAAGCGAACTCCATCCTGACCTGCTGCCGAGCAACAAAATATCAGTTGCGCATCCGTTAATATACGGTAAAATCATAAAGCTTATACGCTAGCACCTTACGGCTCAGCCCCTAAAACGGCTGAAGTCTTCCACAACCAGCACCACGAGGGAATTATGTTTGGACTTGGAATGCCGGAACTTATTGTTATTCTGGTGATTATTGTCATCATCTTCGGAGCCGGCAAGCTCCCTGAGATTGGCGCAGGAATTGGCAAGGGAATCACCAACTTCAAGAAAGCAACCCGTGAAGAGGCGGAAGAAAATAAAAAATTAGATGATGAAAAGAAGGGCGACGAGTCCAAAGAGGCTTAAGCAACGCCCTATCTATTGCCAACAGGAGGAAAAAATGTTCGGACTGGGAACACCTGAGTTGATAGTTATCCTCGGAATAGCCTTTCTGGTTTTCGGTGGCAAGAAGCTGCCCGAAGTCGGAGAGGGACTTGGCAAGGCAATCACCTCCTTCAAAAGAGGTATCAAAGATGTTGAAGGAACAAGCAGCGACAGCAGCACCGGCAAGGGCATTCTCGACGATGTCCCCGGCATCAAGGAAGTAGCTGCCATCAAGAGCAAGGTCGATGAAGTAAAGAATTTGGGGGGCGTCCTTAGTAAATAAGCCGCCACCACCCATGACAAAAAAAAGACTGCCTTGGATATTCTTCATTATCCAGGGCAGTCTTTTTTTATGCCACGCAAACGATGTCGATCTTGCTGATAGGAGCCGTGGTTAGGAAATAATTATGCGCTGAGATAATGAATATTTTATATTATTCATAAGCAATTTCACTATTCTTATTTCCGTTCTCAAGTGATACCGCAAAAGGTTTGTTAACCGATGGGCAAACGATATCATTCTCTTCGTCAAATTATGCCGGAGCAGCTTCTTACCACAGTAGAATTGGTGTGGCCCAACTGGGAAAATCTTCTCTTCCAACAACAATGCGCCGTTAAACGGTGGTATCGAAACACCTTGGGCATCTTATTTCGATTAGGCCTGCTCGTCTGCGCTATCATTATTCTTTGCGTCGTTCTTCTTTTCTTTGCCAAAGGATTATGGGAGGTCTATTTAGCCACCCCAATGGGCCAGGGATACGCACAACTATCATGGCAAACCACAACCACGATCTCCACTATTTTTGCAATGGATCTCCTCGCCCTGGCCATTGATCTGACGGCAGTTTCTTTGACGCAAATACTCGTGGTTGGGGCAACGACAAAACTCATCGTCGTAAAACGCTACTTTTATGACGGGCGGGGAGTGGTCATCAAACTTATCTGGTTTGGGGGGTGCGGCTTCTTGGCAGCAAGGGATATCTCCACCGATTACAACCTGGATTCAGGTATTGCCCAACTGCTCTGCGTTGTTCCAGTAGCTGCTCTCTTCAGCACTTCTTTTACTTTTATTTCACAAGTAATCCCTGAATGCAATATCGTCAAAATAAGCAAAGATATTTCAAAACTGCTGGACAAAGTCAGAATGCGGAATAATCTCTCAGGTTAGCTTCCCCCTTTCACACCGTCCTGAACCACACCCGCCCCAAAAATTTAGAAAAAAATTAAATTCCATACCCTTATCAAAAACATAATGTTTGCAGCAAGTTGCCCCGTGGCTTTATTCTGAATGGGGAACAAAGAACACCGGCACCTCCATGGTCATTGATGGCGGTGCCCGGCTGGGATAGAATAACCACCGAACAGCCAGACTTCGCCCCCAACCAACCATCCATCCTTGCGAGAGTGACTATGCACCCAAAAAATCTTGAACTCCAAGGCAATATCGTCGATTTGCTTAAAAACCGTATTTTTCCTGGCACCGTAAGTGTTGCCGATGGGTACATAGTCGAGATCCGGGAAGAAAGCGGCCCGTACCAGCAATACATCATCCCCGGCCTGGTGGACAGCCATGTCCACATCGAAAGCTCCATGCTGCCACCAGCTGAGTTCGCTCGCCTGGCTACGGTCCACGGCACCGTAGCGGCGGTGGCCGATCCCCATGAAATTGCCAATGTCCTCGGCATGGCTGGGATTGAGTTCATGCTGCAAAACGCTTCCGAAAGTCCGTTTCGTTTTCATTTCGGCGCCCCTTCCTGTGTCCCCGCCACCCCCTTTGAAAGCGCAGGCGGCGAAATTACCGCCGAACACATCAAAGCCCTGCTCACTGACGGTGGTTGCGGGTTTTTAAGTGAGATGATGAATTTCCCTGGCGTCCTAGGGGATGATCCAGAGGTAATGGCCAAACTTGATGTCGCCAAACAGCTGGGTAAGGTGGTGGACGGTCACGCACCGGGGCTTACCGGGCAAGCGGCAGAACGCTATATCGGGGCCGGGATTAGCACCGACCATGAATGCCGTAACCAGGATGAAGCCCTTGAAAAAATCAAGCTCGGGATGAAAATCCTGATCCGCGAGGGATCAGCAGCCCGTGATTTTGCTGCCCTGGCTCCGCTCATCGCCAACCACGCCGAAATGCTGATGTTCTGCAGCGACGACAAGCACCCCGACGACCTGATCCGTGGCCACATTAACCAGCTGGTGGCCCGCGCTGTGGCCATGGGCATCGACCCGCTGAAAGCCCTGCGCTGCGCCTGCCTGACCCCTGTGCAACATTACAATTTGGATCTTGGCCTGCTGCAACCGGGCGACCGCGCTGACTGCATAGTCGTCGAATCGCTTACCTCCATGCAGGTGCAACAGACCTACATCGGTGGCCACTGTTGCGCAAAAGCCGGGCAACCATTACTGCCCCGGACAACGCCACTGGCTATTAATCATTTCGCGGCCTCCAAAGTTACGGAAAGAGAACTGCAGGTGGAAGCGCAGAAAGGCAACCTACGGGTGATGGAGGCAGTGGAAGGCCAACTGGTAACCAACTCTTTGCAGCTGGCTCCCACCGTGAAAAATGGCGAGGTAATGGCAGATCCCCACCGGGATATCCTCAAGCTGGTGGTGGTGAACCGCTACCAACCATCGCCGCCCGCAATGGCTTTTATCAAGGGTTTCGGCCTGCAACACGGGGCCATCGCCTCATCGGTGGCCCATGATTCTCACAATATCGTCGCGGTGGGAACCACCGATGACGAGATCTGCCGGGCCATCAATACCATCATCGACCATCAAGGCGGGATCTGCGCGGTGGCCGCCGATGACTGCGAAACACTACCCTTGCCCATCGCCGGGCTGATGGCCATTGACGACGGCCATGAGGTAGCACGAGCCTATATCGCTGTGGACGCCAAGGCCAAGGAGTTAGGAACCCCGCTGGCGGCCCCGTTTATGACCCTTTCCTTTATGGCCCTGCTGGTTATTCCAGAATTAAAATTGAGCGACAAGGGGTTATTCGACGGCAAAACATTCGACTTTGTCGAACTCTTTGACAAAGAGCAACAATGAACCCATGGAATAATGTCACTGGATCTTTAAGCTTCTCCAGCGCGCCAGAAATAAAAAACACCCAGATGAAGATACCTCTCTTTCACGTTGACGCTTTTACCAGCGAGATCTTTACCGGCAATCCAGCGGCAGTCTGCCTCCTTGACACCTGGCTTAGCGACGACCTCCTGCTCAATATCGCCGCCGAAAATAATCTCTCGGAAACCGCCTTTGTTGTGCAGGCAGATGGCCAATGGCAGATCCGCTGGTTTACGCCCAAGGTTGAGATTGATCTCTGCGGCCACGCCACCTTGGCCAGTGCTTTTATTTTATTTGCTAATCAGATGGTCAACGGCAACCAGATCACCTTTGCCTCGAAAAGCGGGCGGCTGCATGTTGAGCAACGGGCAGACGGCCTGCTAGCCATGATCCTCCCGGCCCGCAAAGCCTTGCCATGTGTAACCCCGGAGATAATCCAGCAGGCTTTGGGAATAAAACCGCTGGCGTCCTTGTCAGCCAGAGACTTACTGATTATTGTTAACAGCCAAGAAGAGGTGCAAGGGATCCAGCCCAACTTTGCTCTGCTCAAAGAAATAACTGATCATTTTGCGGTCATTATCTCTGCCCCTGGCAATCAGGTTGATTTCGTCTCCAGGTTCTTTGCCCCCAATGCTGGCATCCCCGAAGACCCGGTCACCGGTTCTTCGCACTGCACCCTGATTCCCTATTGGGCGGAACGGTTACAAAAGAACACCCTGCACGCGCTACAACTCTCTCCACGCGGCGGAGAATTATTTTGTGAGAACAGGCCAGATCAGGTTGTGATCAGCGGCCAGGCAACCCTGTACCTGCAAGGCGAAATCTCCCTTTAGCTCCCCGTCCCAAAGAGTCGGTGTGAATGCCAGAGACAGATAACCCGCAAGACAACATATCCCCATATGCAAAGATGGGAATCAACCAAGATACCTGCACTATAAAACCAGATTAGATACCAACGAGTATCTACCAAAAGGCAGCATGGAGTTGAACCATGAGTAAGTTGTTTACCGAAAGCACCCTTAACGGCCTATCATTAAAAAATCGCTTTGTTAGGGCAGCAACCTGGGAAGGCCTAGCCGACCCAACCGGCAAGGCCACGCCAAGATTAATCGAGATGATGGTAGAGCTTGCCCTTGGCGGGGTGGGTTTGATCATCAGCAGCCATGCCTACGTATCCTCAGAAGGTCTAGGGACGCCGTGGCAACTTGGTGCATATAAAGACGAACTGATCCCAAAACTCAAAGAAATGACTACGGCAGTGCATGCAAATGGCGGCAAAATATGTCTGCAACTGGCCCATGCCGGGCAGCATGCCGAGGTGGAACTCACCGGCATGCCCGCGCTGGCCGTTGCCGCCAACGATCACGCCGCCGGAAAGATCAAGATAATCACCCCCGAGGATATCCAAGGGATTGTTATCTCCTACGCGCAGGCAGCAAGAAGAGCCCAGGAAGCCGGGTTTGACGGCCTTGAAATCCATGCCGGACATGGCTACTTTCTCAGTCAGTTTTTATCACCAGCTTTCAATAAACGTGATGACCACTACGGCGGCACCATTGCCAACCGGGCACGGATTCACCTCCAAATCCTGCACGCCGTGCGCAAGGTGGTGGGCTCATCGTACCCGATTCTGATCAAGATGAATTGTGGTGACTTCATCGAAAACGGCATAACCAAGGAAGATTCTTTAGAAGCAGCAAAGATATTTGCCCAGGCAGGTTTCGACGCCATTGAGGTCAGCGGCGGCATCATCCGCACCGGCAGACTATCGCCAAGCCGACCGGGAATAACCAGCGTGGACAAAGAGGCATATTTCAAGGATTACGCCCGCAGTTTCAAGAAAGAAATATCAATCCCGCTCATTCTGGTGGGTGGCCTCCGCTCCTATGAGGTTGCCGAGCAAATTATCAACGACGGGAGCGCCGACTATATCTCCATGAGCCGCCCCTTGATCCGGGAGCCAGATCTAATTAAACGTTGGCAAAATGGTGATTTACGTAAAGCAGCATGCAAATCAGACAACCTCTGTTTCAATCCAGGCTTTGCTGGCAAAGGGATCTCTTGCGTGACCAAGGAAATAGAAGAGAGCAAAACCTCCGCCCACCCCAACCTCAGCCAGTACAGTTAAAGGAATTCCAGCATGGAGTTAAAAAATATTGTCCCGTGGGGGAGATCGTTTGCCGAATATCGAGAGATTTTCTCCCTCAGCGACGATGATCTTAATAAAACAATCCTCGGTTGTGGCGATGGCCCAGCCGCTTTCAATGCCGAGCTCACCGCCCGGGGCGGCAAGATCATCTCCGTTGACCCCACTTACCAGTTTGACGCCGACGCTCTCAGGGGGCGCATTGCTACAGTCTACGATGAAGTCATCCCACAACTGCGGGCCAACATGGACAAATATATCTGGACGAGTTTTTCCTCGGTGAAGGAACTGGGGCAGGTAAGAATGACAGCCATGGCACGGTTTCTCGCTGATTATGCGGCAGGCAAGGAGGCGGGTCGATACGTGCAGGCCTCTTTACCAGACCTCCCTTTTGCCGATCAGCAATTTGACCTGGCCCTCTGCTCACATTACCTCTTTCTCTACAGCAAGCACGTTGATCTTTCCCAACACCTGCTGGCCATGAATGAGCTTTGCCGGGTGGCGCGAGAAGTGCGAGTGTATCCACTCATTGCCCTTGATGGCACATTGTCGCCGCACCTAAAAACAGTCATGGCGGCATTAACCGACCACGGCTTGACAACTTCCTTGGTTAAGGTTTCTTATCAATTCCAAAAAGGTGCCACCGAAATGTTGGTGGTACAGGCGGCGTAGCCAACCAAGACACCAAGCCACGACAACCGTAGTTAGTGTCTGTCCATAAATGAGGATTTTTGTTCGAGATCAGGTAAGCGAGCATACGAGACTCCGAGGCATGCGAAAAAAATAAGCGCAGGCATATGTTTGATATCGGAGTCTCCACTTCGTTTCGCTTACCTCCGAGCATTATTTTTTG
>JAQYVW010000043.1 GCA_030145325.1 Desulfurivibrionaceae bacterium | reverse complement strand
ACGTAAATGTGTAACCATTTGGAATACAAGGTGCTCTCCCGTTGGTGGTTTTTTCACCGAAGGCTATTTGTATTAAGTCAGGAATTGATCCTGAATCTATCTATTTTATGCTTAATTGTACATGATTAATTTGTATCCAGACTAAAGATTGTTTTGGGCAAGTTGGCTTGGCGTCATCGCTGGTTTGTTGCTTGACCTTTGGTGTGTTGCTTCGGTGGGTAAATGGGTGAGGCATTATTTCAGCGAACGAAGTTTCGGAACCATCGCCGAATATTTTGTCAAATCAGTAAAAGGTTGAGGGGTAAATAATCTTTCCGGTTTTGCGGTTTGACTTCTGTCGCGCGTGGGGTATAATCTCGCCGAATTGTCAGGATCGGTCTTGTTTTCGGCTGTACTCCGGCGAAGTATATATATTTCCCCGTCCCAATGATCCCCATCCTTGGGATTGAGGGATTGTTTTTGTTAATTGCAGCCGTTTGTTTTGTTACGCGGCTCTTCATATCTAAGGAGTTTTCTATGAACAGGTCTTTAACCTGGAAGAGTATTTTCCTTCTGGTTCTGGTTCTTTTTTCCGGGGTAACCCTTCTGCCTTCTTTCTATAAGAATGCCCCTGACTGGTGGGGGAAATATCTTGCTCCGGAAGGATTGCGATTGGGGCTTGATCTTCAGGGTGGTATGCACCTTGTTTTGAAGGTTGATTTGGATAAGGCCATTGAAAATACTCTGGATTTTGCCGCTAACGATTTGAAGGATGCGCTGGCCGAGAAGAAGGTCTCCGTGGTTCGTACCCCTTCTACTGATAAAAATACGGTGATTTTTACTCTTCCTAACACCGCTGCGGTGGGTGCTGTCAACGAGGTTGTGGAGGGGGATTTCCCCGACCTGAGTGTTGATGTCCAGACCACGGAAGGTTCCTTTCCTCGTATTGTTCTGAATCTGAATGACAGCAAGATCGAATTTATTAACCAGAATGCGGTTAATCAGTCTCTGGAGATAATTCGTAATCGTATTGATCAGTTTGGCGTTTCGGAGCCGGTTATTGTTCGCCAGGGCAAGGATGAAATCGTTGTCCAGTTGCCCGGCGTTAAGGATCCTGAACGTGCCCTTACCCTCATCGGGCAGACCGCGCAGCTGGAATTTAAGCTGGTGGATGACAAGTCCGGGGTTGATCTGCGCGGTTTGATTGCTAAAGTCAAGGATGCTGGGCAGTGGCATGATGGCGAGAGCGTTAAACAGTTAAACCTTGCCTTGCAGCATAGCTTGCCCCCTGAGACCCATATCTATTTTGAAAAGTCCACTGATCTGGAAACCGGTATCGTGAAGAAGACGCCGTTGTTGATTAAGGATCAGGTGTTGATGACCGGCGAGATGGTTAAAGATGCGCAGGTGCGGGTTGGTGGTAATTTCAACGAGCCCTATGTCAGCATTGATCTTACTGGTCGCGGTGGCCGGGTTTTCGGCCAGGTCACCGAGAAGAGCGTTGGCAAACGGATGGCCATTGTTCTTGATGAAGTGGTTCGTTCCGCCCCGGTTATCCGCGAGAAGATTCTGGGTGGCAAGGCGCAGATCTCCGGCAGTTTTACCTATGAAGATGCCACCGATTTGGCCATTGTTCTCCGGGTGGGAGCTTTGCCTGCGCCGGTGTCCATTATCCAAAACCTCACCGTTGGCGCCTCTCTGGGGCAGGATTCCATCAATAGGGGCTTGATGGCTGGCCTTTTCGGCACTTTTTTGGTGTTGATCTTTATGGTTGTCTACTATCGCCTTTCCGGGATGATTGCCAACCTGGCTCTCTTCTTGAACATCCTCTTTCTTTTCTCCGGGCTGGCGGCGTTACAGGCCACCCTCACCCTGCCTGGTATCGCCGGGATCATCCTGTCCATCGGCATGGCGGTGGATTCCAATGTGCTTATTTTTGAACGAATGCGAGAGGAGTTTGCCATCGGCAAGACGGTGAAGTCTGGCATCGAGGGTGGTTACGACAAGGCTCTATCCACCATTGTCGACTCCCAGGTTACCACCTTGATTACCGCCGTGGCCCTCTTCCTGTTCGGTACCGGCCCCATCAAGGGTTTTGCGGTTACTCTCTCCTTGGGCATCATCTTTAACCTTTTCACCACTCTCTACGGTACCCGTCTCTGTTACGACATCCTTTTCGCTAAGAAGTGGTTGAGGCCCATTCGCTTCAGTCAGTTTGTCAAGAAACCCAATGTGGATTTCATGGGGATGCGCAAGTACACCTTCCTGATCTCCGGCCTGTTGGTGGCCTTCGGAATTTTCTCCTTTGGCGAGATCTTGTTGGGTAACGCCAACCTGGGGGTTGATTTCTCCGGCGGCTCCCTTCTGCAGTACAAGGCCGAAAGCCCCTTCACCCTTAAAGAGGTGCGGAAGGCGATTACTGCCGGCAAGATGGAAGGGGTTGATTTACAGGAAGTGGAAGGTGAAAATCGACTTATTGTCAAGATGAAGAAGTCCGAGAAAGTGGTTGGGCATGTCTCCGACCAGATGAATAAGCTCCTTGCCGTGCAGCTACCAGGGAAAGCTTTTGTGCTGGAAAGTCAATCGGAGATTGGTTCTTCGGTGAGCGCGGTACTAAGAGACAAGGCGCTGGAAGCCATCCTGATCTCTTTAGTGGGCGTTATTATCTACCTGGCGATCCGCTTTGATCTTAGGTTCGGTGTTGCCGCTGCCGCCGCTACTTTTCATGATGTTTTGGTGGTGTTGGGCATTTGCTGGCTCTTTGATATTGAATTGACCTTGCTCATTGTCACCGCCCTCCTGACCTTGGCTGGTTACTCTCTCAATGATACGGTTGTCGCCTTTGACCGGATTCGGGAGAATGTGATCAAAATGGGCGAAAAAACCTCCATGGATGTTATTATCAACACCAGTATCAATGATGTCATGGGCCGCTCCATTGTGACCTCTTTGACCACCTTGCTGACCTTGTTGGCGCTCTATATTCTCGGCGGCAGTGTTATTCATGACTTTTCCTTTGCCTTGCTTGCCGGTATCCTGATCGGTACTTATTCGTCGATCTTCATCGCCAGCCCTTTGCTGGAGGTTATTCCCAAACGGAGGCAGGCGTAAGTGCATAAAGATCTTTCACCCGAACATGTGCAGCCCATCGACAAGGGTGATGAGTTTCAGTTCTCTTGTCACCCCGAGGTTGAATGTTTTACCGATTGTTGTCGGGAACTGGAGCTGGCCCTAACCCCCTATGATGTCTTGCGTTTGCGGGCTCGGCTGGGAATCTCCACCGGTGAATTTTTGGAGCGTTACTGCCTTTTTGAGGTGGCGGACGAAGAGGTCTTGCCTCGGGTCTATCTGGGGATGGTGGATGACGGCCAAGGTAGTTGCCCCTTTGTTTCCAAGGAAGGGTGTGCAGTTTATGAAGATCGTCCCGCCGCTTGCCGAACCTATCCGGTGGGGCGCGGCGCTTTTCGGAAGCCAGATGGCCGTTGTCATGATTTGTATGTGCTGCTTTCGGAGCCCCACTGCAAGGGGTTTGCCCAAGGGCAGAGCCAGGATGTCGGGCAATGGCTTGAGCATGAGGGTTTGGAAGATTATAACGCCATGAATGATGCCACCCTGGCGGTGTATCAGCACCTGAAGGTCAGTGATGGCATAGCTCTTACCGAACTACAGCATGAGACGTTCATCTTGGCCTTTTATAACCTGGATGCGTTCAGGGAGGCGCTGCTGGCTGATCAGTTGCCGGTGCAGGAGGGCCTTGCTGAGCAGTGGCGGCAGGAGATTGCCGACGACGATAAGGCTTTGTTACTCTTTGCGGTGCAATGGTTGACTTGGCGACTTTTTGAGGAATAACCCTGATGCCCTTTGCCGCTGTACTTACTCAGGAGTTAGCTGAGGCTGTGGAGCTTCCTCTCGGTGCAGAAATGACCGCCCGTCTGACCCTAATGGCTGCGGCTTTTTGTGATGAGGAAGGTGGTTGCCACGGCCCTGATCACAGCGCCAGGGTTCACCGGACGGCACTGTTCATTGGCAGGCAATTGGGGGCTCGGCTTGATGTTTTAAGCGCTGCGGCCCTCCTCCATGATATCGGGCGTCGTCATGAAACCGAGACTCGTGGCGGTATCTGTCATGCCGACAAGGGCGCTGATCTCGCTCAGGAGATATTGGCGGAACTGGCTTTCCCGGCAGAGACAATCGAGCTTATTGTCCAGTGCATTGCCACCCATCGTTACCGTGATGCTAAACGCCCCCAGAGTCTTGAGGCGGAGATCCTTTTTGACGCTGATAAGCTGGATTCGGTGGGGGCCATTGGTATTGGCCGGGCATTTCTTTTCGCCGGGCAGGTTGGGGCAAAATTGCATAATGAGAACAGCGATATTCGCAACACTGACTCTTATTCGGTGGAGGATACCGCTTATCGCGAATTTAAGGTTAAATTGTGCAAGGTAAAGGATCGGATGTTGACCTCCGAGGGCAAACGCCTTGCCAAAGAGAGGCATGCGTTCATGGAAGTTTTCTTTGAACGACTTGAGCGGGAAATAGGCTAAGCGCCTTAAAAATTACAAAACCCCGGTGGTTGCAGGCTGTTGCCGTTAAACCACCTTTTTAGTTACCGGAGAGGTTACATTATGGCTACCAAGGTTAAAGCAATTGTCATTACCGGCAATGGCACCAACTGTGAGATGGAGATGGCTCATGCCTGTAAGCTGGGCGGTGCTGATCAGGTAGATATTGTGCACATGAGTGAGTTGCTCAGTGGCGAGTATCGACTTGATGATTACCATTTCTTAAATTTACCGGGTGGCTTCCTTGATGGCGACGATCTTGGCGCTGGGCAGGCTGGAGCGCATCGGCTTCGTCATGCCACCGTCACCGGGGGCAGCGGCGAGAAGCTTCAGGATCAGCTACTGCGTTTTATTGATGCCGGGAAGCTGGTGATGGGGGTTTGTAACGGCTTTCAGTTGATGGTTAAGATGGGCTTGTTACCAGGCTTGGATAATCGTCATGACCAGCGCATGCTTAGCCTCACCTATAACGATTCCAGCCGTTTTGAAGATCGTTGGGTGGCGCTGGCGGTGGATGAAGAATCTCCCTGTGTCTTCACCAAAGGGCTTTCCCGCCTCTATTATCCCATCAGGCATGGCGAGGGGAAGTTTGTTGCTCAGGACGAAGCGATTCTCAAGCTTGTCCGCGATGAGCATTTGGTTGCCTTGCGTTATGCTGACCAGGAATCCTTTGCGCCCACCATGGAATACCCTGCCAACCCTAATGGCTCGCCGGATGCCATTGCCGGGATCTGTGATCCCACCGGGCGGCTGTTTGGTTTGATGCCGCATCCTGAGGCGTTCCTCCATCGCACCAACCATCCCCGCTGGACCAGGGAAGATTTGCCCGAAGAGGGGCAAGGGGTGGCGTTGTTTAGAAACGGGGTCAACTTTATTCGTGAGAATCTGTTATAGGAGGGTGGTTCTTTTGAGCTTCCTTTCTTTAACCGATAGCGGCCTGTTATGACCGATGCTGTGCAAAAGCCGAATCAGCTTGTTGCCGTCATTATGGAGTTACGCCATTATGTGCGGCTGTTGCTGACCGCATTGGTGCTTGGAACCTTCGGGATCTATTTCCTCACCCCGGCCCTCATGCAGCAGTTGCAGGGGCATTTGGGCCAGAAACTGGCTTTCTTTGCTGTTGCCGAGCCTTTTTTGGCCCATGTCAAACTGGCCTTTGCGGTGACCCTCTTTGTCTTCATGCCTGGGATTGTTTATTGTCTGTGGCGGGGGCTGGCCAAACCTTTCCATCTCACCACCACCAGCTTGGCCTGGTTTGTCTTCGGGACCTGTGTTCTCTTTTACAGCGGTGCGTCTTTTTGTTATTTCATCACCCTCCCGTTCGGGGTTGATTTCCTGCTTGGTTTTCAGTCTGTCCAGCTGCAGCCGGTGATTTCCATCGGCAAGTTTGTCGTTTTTGTCTCGGTTTTTATCCTTGCTTTCGGTTTCATCTTCGAGTTGCCTATCTTTATGGTTTTTATCGGCAAGGTTGGAGTTATGACCAGGAGTACCTTTGAGCGCAATCGCCGTTATGCCTTGTTGGTGATCAGTATTGTCGCCGCTCTCTTGACCCCGACCCCAGATGTGGTCAATATGATGTTGATGGGGGTGCCACTTTACATGCTGTACGAATTGGGGATCTTTATCCTCAAAATGTTACGGATTCCCTGAATGGTTTACTCCGTTGCATTGTTGGCGGTTCCAGTTTGCGAGGTTTGCTGATGAAGTCTTTTGTCTTGCCGATGCCGGTTCGCAAAACGAACCGGCCTGAATATTTTTATCTGGGTAAGGTCTTTCTGGCCTTCTTTGTCCCTTTCTGTGTAGTCCTCTTTATTTTTCACTTCTATATCTACGGCACTAAAAAGGAATTTATTCGCCATTCCCTCCAGAAGTCGGAGCGGCACGAGGTGACCATTTTTGCCGAATCCCTTGAAGAACACTTCGACTGGTTGGTTAGCGATCTTAATTTTGTTGCGGCCCTGTACCGTAATTCCCAGTACCAGAAAACGTCCAGTAGTAGGAGTTGTGATGATTTAACTGCTGATCTGCTCGCGTTTTCTCGGGAGTCGAAAATCTACGATCAGATCAGATTTATTGATAATAGTGGCGTAGAACGTATTCGCATTAACTATAATCAGGGGCAGCCGATCTCTGTGGCTTCGCAAAGGTTGCAGGACAAAAAAGATCGCGGCTATTTCAAGCAGGTCAACAAAATTTCCCTAGGTCAGGTGTACCTGTCAAGTTTTGATCTCAATGTCGAGCATGGCGAGATTGAGCAGCCATCTAAGCCAACCTTGCGAGTGGCGATGCCGGTGCTTAATGCGGCCAAGAAACCAGCCGGAGTCATTATGCTTAACTACTACGGCTCCCATCTCTTGCAGCATATTCGTGAGCACCAAGCGCAGGGCTTTTCTGCTGATCTGGGTAATCTTTCTCTCCTCAACGGTGATGGTTATTGGCTTTTTACCGAGAATCGCGAGGATGAATGGGGGTGGATGTTTGCTGATAAAAAGCAACTTAAGTTCAGCACTCGTTATCCTGAAGAGTGGGGCAATATTGCGGTGGGTGAAAATGGATCTTTTATCACTGCCAACGGTCTTTTTACTTACACCACGGTAGATCCGGGTGGTAAGCAGCTGGTGAGGGGTAAAGGATATCCCTGGAAACTGGTTTCCCGATTGCCTTTGAACAAGGCTGACAGCATGCTGGGCCATGAGCGCTCCTTGTTTATTGTTATCGGGTTCTTGCTTGCCGGTCTGTCGGCGGCCCTTGCCGGCGGCGGAGTGTACTTTTTTAACCGGAAGCGGATGTACGAAGATGAGTTGCGCAAGCTTGCCTCAACTGATTCCTTAACCGGTTTGTTGAATCGCCGGGCGTTTCTTGAGCGGTTGTTGTATGAAAAAAGTCGTTTTGATCGTCATGGGGGCTCTTTGGTAATTGTTATGGCCGATGTGGATCATTTTAAGTTGGTCAACGATCAATATGGTCATGACGCCGGTGATCATGTACTGCGGCGGATCTCAAGGATCATGCAAACCAGGATGCGGATGACCGATGTCCTGTGCCGGTGGGGAGGTGAGGAATTCCTGCTCTTGCTGGCCGGTAATGAAGAAGTGAACGGCCGTTGTGTCGCTGAAAAGATGCGAGGGATGGTTGAAGCGGAATTCTTCACCTTCAATGGTCGCGATATCCCTGTAACCATGAGTTTTGGGGTTGCCTTCTTCACGAAAGAGATGCCGGTGGAACAATGTATCCAGTTGGCTGATCAGCGTCTCTATTACTCAAAGAAAAATGGCCGGAACCGGGTAACTGTTACCGATCAGGAAGAAGCAGGAGCAACCGGGGCGGAATGATGAATATAAATAATGAACAAGAGGCGCATGCAGCCGTTGCGGGTTGGCTAAATGATCCCATAAAAGCGCAGTTGCGAAATCTCCAGCTGGCCATTGAAAAGATGGAATTGGCGCAAATGTATTATGAGCAAAAGGGTAATGTGCAAGGGGTTGAGCGCTTGAGGAATTGTCTGAATATTTTGGCGGCCCGCAAGGCGGAGATCGATCAGGAGTTGTTGTAAGGAAGTCGTTCTTGAGGATGTGACCACTTGGGGTAGTTTTTTTCTTTTGGTGATTTCCACCTGGTGGCGGATGCATCTCTTCCCATCAGAATTCTCTGAGCTTGAAGCCATGTCTGGCGAGGAGGGCTGCGGTTACCCCTGACCGTGAAGTAACAGCACAGGAAGGGCTGCGTGCCTTCAGGAAAACGGCGGTTATCTGCTGTTGGGTAGCCATGGCGAGAACCTGTTCGGCCCCGCGGAGGAAGTATTCGGTGACGTCGTCTCCTGTTTTGGTAATAACCTTGGCTATTCCGGCTAAGACATCCTCACCGTCGCCGTTGCTGATATCTGCCGCCGTCCTTGGGGTGGGCAGGCCACCCAGTTGTTCCGGGCAAAAAGGTATCCAGATCGCATTAATACGGGTAAGTTCCTGACGGCATTTGGGGTCGGCAATGATCTTGCCGTCGTAACGGCAGGAAAGACCCAGCAGGCAAGCGCTGACCATGATGATTGGCGGTGAGGAAGACATGTTTTTAATCGTAAGCTATCTTTAAGTTTGAAATCAACTCTTTACAAGATGAGAATGTGAATAATTATCCGGTCATCGTTCTTGATTTTGAGACCACCGGCCTCTCACCACAGTACGGTGATCGGGCCATCGAAATCGGGGCGGTACGCATTGAAAATAATCTGGTTGTTGATCGCTTCCAAAGCTTGATTAATCCGGGCTTCAGAATCAGCTCCTTTATCGAATCATACACCGGCATCAATAACCGGATGGTGGCGGCAGCTCCGCCTGGGGCCGAGGTGATGGCCCGCTTTGCAGAGTTTATCGGTGATCATCCCCTGGTGGCCCATAACGCCTCTTTTGATCGGAAATTTCTTGATTGGGAGCTTGATCTCATCGGTCAAGCCCGCGTGGGCAAATTTGCTTGCTCCATGTTGGCAGCACGCAGGGTGTATCCCCACGCCCCCAATCATCAACTTGGCACCCTGGTCAGCTACTGCGGGATTGAAACCGACGGCACCTTTCATCGGGCTCTGGCCGATGCGGAAATGACCGGTCTGTTATGGATTGCCATGGTTGAAGAGCTTAAGGATAGCTTCGGGATCAAGGAGGTGTCTTTTGCCTTGATGCAGAAATTATCCAAAATAAGCAAGGCTAAAACACTGGCATATTTAAAGAATATTGCCCGTGAGCAATCATCAGTGGATGGCAATTAGCCAATGAATTGCCCCCTAGCTTAAGACCGTTCTGTTTTCTTCTCTTTTTTCTGCCGGTCGGCGGAGGGCAAACGTAAATCCATAACCATCCCTTGGGTGGAGAGGATCAGCAGCCGAGGTTCATCGTCAATGCGTACCGGTTGCGGTAAGATCCGCTGCTGGAGCAGGAGTTGGATCTGTCTGGGCTTTAGCTCTACTCCCCGGCAAACCGGATCCAGCACGTACTTACATCCTTCCTTCCAGCCAGAACAGCCGTAGGCTTTCTTCCCTTTGATAACCTCCTTGTCGCAGAGCGGACAACTGCCCCAGCGGGCTGTTTCGAGGTTGGTGGTGCCGCTGATCTGGATAAGGTTGCGGATGTAGGCGGATATCCCGGCCATGAATTCGTTGGCATCCAACTGGCTGCGTTCGATCTGTTTTAGTTTCTCTTCCCACTCGCCGGTCATCTCCGGTGATTTGAGCAGTGGGTCCTGAATCAGAGCAATCAAACAGCGGCCCATATCGGTGCAGCGGAGTTGTTTTTTCTCGCGGCGGATATAGTTGCGGCGGAGCAGGGTTTCGATGATCGCCGCGCGGGTGGCTGGGGTGCCGATGCCGCGTTCTTTCAGCGCTTCGCGAAGAGTATCGTCCTCAACAAATTTTCCTGCCGCTTCCATGGCTCCCAGCAGGGAGTTTTCGGTGAAATGTTTAGGGGGGGTGGTCTTGCCTTCACGCAGGGACGGCGCATGGGGGCCGTTTTCATCTTTGCTGAAAGCGGGCAGGGTTTGCTCGTCGGCACTGTTCTGGGCCTGTTTCTTTTTGGGAAAGAGGGTGGTCCAGCCGGCATCGACAATCTGGGTGCCCTTGGCCTGAAAATTCACCCCATTGCTTACTCCAGTCACGGTGGTGATATTCTTGACGCAGACCGGATAAAAGGCGGCGATGAACTGGGTGGTGACAGTGTTGTAGACCAGTTGCTCATTGTTGCCGATCTGCCCAGGCCTGACCCCGGTGGGGATGATGGCGTGGTGATCGGTGACCTTCTTGTCGTCGATGATTCGTTTCGTAAACGGCAATTTGGCGAGGTTGAGCCCTGCAATTTCTTCCGGCCTGATCGCTTTAAGCTGGGCCAAGATCTTCGGTACCTGCGGTTTCATGTCCTCGCTGAGGTAGCGGGAATCGGTACGGGGATAGGTGACCAGCTTCTTCTCATAAAGGTTCTGGGTGGCAGCCAGGGTGTCGGCGGCTGAGAGCCCGTGCATCTTGTTTATTTCCCGTTGCAGGGTGGTGAGGTCAAAGAGCTGTGGTGGTTGTTCTTTTTTCTTTTTGGCGGCCACCCCGGTGATGGTAAAGGGTTGGTCGTTGATCTGATCCAGCTTGGCTTGGGCTTTGTCCGGTTTTTCGAACCGTTTGCCGGTGTATTTGAATACCACCTCGCGGTACAGGGTGGTGAGTTCCCAGAACGGTTGGGGGCGGAACTGGAGGATGGTGTCGTCCCGTTCCACGATCATCGCCAGCACCGGGGTCTGTACCCGCCCGATACTCCACAGTACCCGGTCGGAGCCGCCGCCCATGCGCCCGTGGCGGACGGTGTAGTAACGGGTGGAGTTGAGACCAACAATCCAGTCAGACTCGCTGCGGCAGCGGGCTGCGGCATAGAGCGGGTCGTAGTCGTGGCCGTCTTTGAGATCCTTGAAAGCTTCCTCAATGGCGTCTGGGGTGAGGGAGTTCAGCCATAAGCGGCGAATGGGTTTATCCTCGCATTTGGCTTGGGCCAGGATGTAGCGGAAGATCAGCTCGCCTTCGCGACCGGCATCAGTGGCGCAGACAATCTCATCAGCTTCCTGGCAGAGACTCTCGATCACCGCAAATTGCTCGGCGACCCCCCGGTTCTTGATCAGGGTGAGCCTGAACTCCTCCGGCACAAAGGGGAGGGTCTCTAAGGCCCAGCGCTTAAGGGCTGGGTCATATTCACCCGGTTCCTGCAAGGTCACCAGATGGCCGAAGGCCCAGGTGATGGCGCAGCCACGCCCTTCGATATAACCTTTTTTCTTGCCCTTGATCCCCAGAACCTCGGCAATATCGCGGGCCACGGAGGGTTTTTCGGCAATTATAACTTTCATCGTACGATTATCTCGCGTTGATTATTTTCTTCTGTTAGAAGTACACAGCATGATCACTGCTACAACTCTCACTGTTCGTTCAGCACCGCACCCCAATCTTAACTATGTGGTGACGGCCGATGGGCAAAAACTGGATATCCCGGCTGACTGGGCCTGTTTAAAACCAGGCGATGCGGCGGTAACCAAAACCCTCAAAAGCTTAGGGCCATCGTGGACCGCCGTTCGTCAAAAGGGTCGCAAAACCTTTTCCGATGGAGTCTGGGCACCCCGCGCCAATATTGCCCAGGCCCAGGCCATGGTTGCCGAAAAACGTGCTGATCCCGCCTATGCTCGCAAGCGGGCCGCTGATCTCCAGCGTCGCCAGGAAAAGCAGGATCGCTATTGTGATTCATTTCGCCAGGCCCTGATTATATGGCTGGACTTTCATCCACGTTATGGGGCTTTGGCTCAACAGCTTGCCGCAGAAATTGCCCTTCATGCCACCCCGGTTGGCAGTGGCACGGTGGCGCGGACGGAACGAATCCCCCTCAACGAACGCGCCGGAGCTGCGGTTATTGCCTGGTTACGCCACCAGGCCACCCCCTATGAATCTCTACGTATCGCCAGAGTTAAAGGGCGGCGGCGGGAGGTGCGCAGGGAGCTTGCCCAACAATCCGTCCGGCTTTTGAATAGATACCGCAACGGAGAGCTTATAAAGCCGGAAACCTGCCCGTTGCTCAAGGCCCTTGCCAAAACGGTGACCCAAGGCAGGGTTAATCCCGAGACCGGTTTGACCGGGGAGCAATGATAGCATGAATAGGAATGATATTAAAGTCGGCTTATCTGTTTTCATGGTCCTAAAACAAGATCAACGCTCCGGCAAACTTACCCAAGGGGTGGTGAAGGATATCTTGACCAAATCAGCAACCCATCCTCACGGGATCAAGGTTCGTCTGGAAAGTGGGGCGGTGGGGCGGGTAAAAAAACTCGCGGAGTGAAAATAGCTCAAGAAACCTCTAGCGATAGATAGGCTCTCCTTGCATAATGATGGTATGCAGGCTGTTTAACCGTGGTGGTTAACAGTAGAAATTATTTTCAAGGAGGCGTAATCATGGGCAAGGTGCAAGAGGGCAAGTGCGAAGAGTGCGGCAAGGATTATAAGGAGATTACCACCCTCTGCGGTCATTGCGGTTATTCGCCAACCGGGGCGACCATCAATGAAGAAGCTGATCCCCATTGGAAATGTGGGGGCTGTGGTAGAACCGTGCAGGCCTCTAAACCGCCAGCAACCTGTCCCAGTTGTGGGGAGGTTTGTGATTTTAAAAATATTACCTGCTACTCGCCGGAATGCGGCGGGGTTGGTAATATCGATCCTCAACTCTAGTCGGTTGAGGATGGCGACAACCATTAGATGATAAACAATGAAAATACGAAAACTCACCCCGGAAAATTACGGCAAGGTAACCGCCCTGTTGCGGCAAGCATTTCCTAAGAGCAATTATGAAGTGCAATTAGTTGAAAAACTTCACAAAAATGGCAAGGCGGTGCATGAGTGGGTGGCTATCCATACCAACCGGATCATTGCCTATGTTGCTTTTAGCCATGCCTATAACGGGTCTGATCTTTGCGGCCTGCATCTCGCCCCGGTGGCGGTGAAGCCGGATTTTCAGCGCCAAGGGATAGGTTCGGAGTTGCTGCGTTTTGCCTTGCGGCAGCAGGTTATTAAAGAAAGTACGGTTTTTGTGCTGGGCAATCCGGTCTTTTATGAAAAATTCGGCTTTGCCCCTAGTGAGCAGGTGACCTGCCCTTTTGAGAAGAAAAAAGCCCATTTCCTGAGTCTCCGGGCTACCTTCACCAGCCCGTTTACGGTGGGATATGAGGCGGAGTTCGGGAAATAGGGGCGTCCTTCTAAGGGCACTACGCAAAAAATATTTAACGGGAAAGAAGATGGCGGAACTAGGCAAAATCAATACCTTGACGGTAAAAAGAACTCGGGATTATGGCGCGCACCTGGATGGTGATGAGTTAGGGGATATCCTTCTCAAGTATAAAGAAGTTCCTGAGCATTGCCAGGCCGGTGATGAGGTGGAGGTTTTTTTGTATATCGACCGGGAAGGTCGCCTGCGCGCCACCACCCAAATACCTGTGGCGGAGGTGGGTCAGTTTGCGGCCTTGCCGGTGGTGGCTAACACCTCATCGGGCACCTACCTTGATTGGGGGCTGGAAAAAGATCTGTTCGTGCCCCGGAGTGAACAACAAGGGGGGATGGAGGAAGGCCAGTCCTATCTTGTTTATATATTTATTGATGAGTTGACTAACCGCATCACCGCTTCCTCTAAGTTGGATAAATTCTTGAGCGAAGAGATTCCCCCGTACCAAGAGAATGAAGAGGTGGAGTTGCTCATCTATGCGCAAACGGATTTGGGTTATAAAGCGTTGGTGGATCAGGCCTATAGCGGCATCCTTTATAAAAGCGAGGTTTTTCAGGAGTTGTCCATCGGCCAGCAGTTGCCTGGCTATATCAAGAAAGTCCGTGAAGATCTAAAGATTGACCTGAGTTTGCAAAAGATCGGCGCGCAACGCACCGATGCGGTTAGCCAGACCATTTTGCAGACCCTGATCAAGAATGGCGGTCACCTTGCCGTTACCGACAAAAGTCCACCGGAAGAGATTTACAACCTGTTCGGGGTCAGCAAGAAAACCTTTAAAAAGGCCATCGGCGGTCTTTACAAAAGAAGGAAGATTACCATGGACGCCAATGGTATTACCAGGGTCAGGACATAAGATTTTTTAATTTATACTGCTCGTTGTTTGGGCGGCTTATGGCGGTGCAGGTAAGCAGCATGGCCTGTTCCGCCCAGAAGTTGTCGTCGCCTCCATTTCTATCCCTTCTGTAAAATAAATGATTTCTTGCCTGTCAGGCAATGGAGTTGTAACAATAAACGAAACTGCGCCAGGGTACCTAATCTGCAGTGTTCGCGCCCTGCTCACAGGACGATGCCTTATTGTCCTGGGCACCCTTTACCAAGAAACTATGGATAAAAACCAATGTTCCTAGTGGATATGCCGTACCTGTCCGATTTTTTTAAACGGACGGTCAGGGATAATCAGATTCCGGTGGTTGGGAGCAAGATCGCTGGGGAATTAGGTCTTTGTGATGGCACCTTGATCATCAGTGAGGAGAGGGCCATGGCCATGGCTCGCGAGACCACGAATCTGCCCATCTATACTACCTCTGAAAATGCCATTGGCTGGATCTCTAAGCATTTGGCCTTCAGTACCCTCCCTGACAAGATTGAGTTATTCAAGAACAAGTTGAAATTTCGCCAACTGACCAAATCAATCTTCCCGGACTTTTACTTCCGGGAGGTGCTGGTGACAGATTTGGCGGAGGTGGTGTTTGCTGAAATACCGCTGCCGTTTATCATCAAGCCAACGGTTGGTTTTTTCAGCATGGGGGTATATAAGATCGCCAACCATGAGGAGTGGTTGCTGGCCATCTCTTCAATAACTGCGGAAATAGAGCAAGTTAAAGATCTCTATCCCGAAGAGGTTTTGGACACCAGCTCATTTCTGATTGAACAATGTATCGATGGTGCTGAATTTGCCATTGATGCATATTTTGATGGCAAGGGTGAGCCGGTTATTCTCGGCATCTTCAACCATACCTTTGTCTTTGCCAACGCTGTCAGCAACGAGGTCTACACCTCCTCAAAAGAGATCATCGAAACCAATCTGGCTGAGTTCACTGCTTTTGCCGGGGAAATCGGTAAGTTGGCCGGGGTGAAAAACTTTCCGGTTCACATTGAACTTAGACGCGAAGCAGACGGCACCTTACTGCCCATCGAGGTTAATCCCATGCGGTTCGGTGGTTGGTGCACCACCGCCGACCTCTCCTTCTTTGCCTATGGCTTTAACCCATATCTCTATTTTTACCGCCAACGGAAACCGGATTGGCCTGAACTGCTCAAAGGAAAAGAAGGGAAACTGTTCAGTATCATTATCTTGGATAATTCCACCGGGATTGCCGTTGAGCAGATTGAGTCATTTGATTATGAGAAACTGTTGAGCATGTTTGCCAAGCCCTTGGAGTTGCGGGAAATTGATTACCGGCAGTATCCTGTTTTTGGTATCTTGTTCACTGAAACCTGCGCAGATAATTTTGTGGAGCTTAAAAATATCCTCGATTCAGATCTGCATGAATTTATTACAACGAAAGGGATATAGTTTGAAAGGAGAAAGCCCATGGTAGATTTTATTCTGCAGTTCAACCCGGTTATGCAGGCGTTCATTGCCACCCTTTTTACCTGGGGGGTAACGGCGGCCGGAGCGGCGTTGGTTTTTTTCACCAGAGCCGTTAACCAAAAGTTGATGGATTGCATGCTCGGTTTTGCCGCCGGGGTCATGATTGCGGCAAGTTTTTGGTCTCTGCTGGCCCCCGGCATCGCGATGGCGGAACAGTTAGGGCATACCCCCTGGTTGACGGCGGTCATTGGTTTCATGGGCGGCGGCATCTTCATGCGCTTAACCGATAAGTTCCTGCCCCATCTGCATCCCGGCCTCAGTGTGGATAAAAGTGAAGGGGTTAAGACCTCATGGCAACGGAGTACCTTGCTGGTTCTGGCCATCACCATGCATAATATTCCCGAGGGGCTGGCGGTGGGGGTTGCCTTCGGGGCCGTGGCGGCTGGCCTTCCCTCAGCCACCATTGGTGGTGCCATTGCTTTGGCCATCGGCATCGGTATTCAAAATTTCCCTGAGGGCACGGCGGTGTCAATGCCCCTTAAACGAGAGGGAATGTCCAACGGCAAAAGTTTTCTGTTGGGGCAAGCTTCCGGGATGGTGGAGCCCATTGCCGGGGTGCTAGGCGCTCTCTTTGTCTTGAAAATGCAACATGTTTTGCCTTACGCCCTCTGTTTTGCCGCTGGCTCTATGATTTTTGTGGTGGTGGAGGAGTTGATCCCCGAATCGCAAAGGGAGTACAAACATATCGATATCGTAACCATGGCAACCATGACCGGTTTTTCGGTGATGATGATTCTTGATGTTGCTTTGGGGTAAGCAAAGGAGAGGAAATGACCGATGAGCCCAGTTGTTCCATCAAGCCCCCGGATCTGTCCCAGGTCGAAACGGTGACCATCTGTCCCCCTGTGAACAGTGATTATGCCCAGGCCGTAACCCTTGCCAAGGCAGAGGCTGAGCAGCGGTTTGAGGAGTACATGCTTATTTCATGGTATGATCGGGATCGTGATTACGAATCGCCGCCCAATACCAGTGAGCGCGGCGATGAATTCCCCAAAGATGGATATATTCATTACGCCCTCAGCCATGGCGCAAAGTTGAAGGTGGATATCGAGCAGGGGAGGTTTATATTTTTCTTCACCCCGGTGGAATGGTGATCTGTTTTTGCCAATGGACGTAAATTTCAGCCATGGGGGATTACTGGGCGACCAGGTTGGCGATGGCGTGAAAAGGGATGCGTTCTGCGGAAGGCAGCCCTTTTTTTGTGCAAAACTCTTGGTTGATGGTGGCCAGGCGTTCATTGAATGAGTCCATGAAGAGTAGATCCTGCTCGGTGAAGGGATATTCTTCTTCCACCGGAAAGTTCAGAGGGCAGGCCGAAACCTCAATGGCCTCATGTTCGTGATCAATATAGGCGATGGCCAAGCCCTGGCTGCGGCAGATAAGGGGGCGGTGGTGGTAGATAGCGCAGAGGTTGTCCGTGAGGAAGGGGCATTGTTCAGTTCCTCGGTTTGTTGAGTCCTGGAGGCGGGTAAGAGTAACCTGGTCAAGCCTGCTCAACGCTGTTTGCATATGTGCCGCTTCCACGGCCAGCACCGAAAAGGGCTTACAGCATTCACTACAGCCTGGTTGGCATTGCAGCCTCTCTGCGTGGTGGGAGGCCGCTTGGGTGATGGCCTGATCCAATTCCGCGATCAGGGTGGGGTAGTTTTCTTGCCTAGGCATATTGTTTGTCTCTTTGGTGGTAATTGTCGTTTGTGTTAAGTTTATAGTGCTTTTTGCTAAAATAACAACGGTGCCTGTTGCGGGCCGGAATATTCGCTAAAAACAATTAGGGAGGACTTTCTGATGAAGGTTGTAGCTTTTTGCGGCAGCGCCCGCAAGGATGGTAATACCGCAGCATTGCTTAAAATTGCCTTGGCTGAGTTAGCTGCCGCCGGGGTGGAAACCGAATTGGTGGAGCTGGCTGGTAAGCCGGTGCCGGGATGTATTGCCTGCTACAAGTGTTTTGAGCGTAAGGATGGTCGTTGTGCCATTGATAATGACATCATTAATGATTGTGTGGTCAAGATGCAGGAGGCCGATGGTATTCTGCTGGGTTCGCCCACCTATTTTGCCGATATGTCTGCCTCCATGAAGGCGTTGATCGAGCGCTGCGGGATGGTCTCACGAGCCAACGGCGACATGCTCAAGCGCAAACTGGGGGCCAGCGTGGTGGCGGTGCGACGTTGCGGCGCTTCCCATGTCTTTAGTTCGTTGAATTATTTTTTCCTCATTGGCCAGATGATCATCGTCGGCTCTTCCTATTGGAATATCGGTATTGGTCGGGCACCGGGTGAGGTGTTGAGCGATGAGGAAGGGGTTAAGACCATGAAAGACCTGGGTACCAACATGGCCTGGGCACTGGAAAAACTCAGCAAGTAAATTTCTCCTTGGTCGCCGGACATGACCTTTGGGTCCTGTTCCGGCGGCTATCTCCGATTGAGATTGCACTGGCTGGTCTGGGTGACGGCGTTGTCCAGATGTTGAAAAAAACGTGCTGCTTCCTCGTTTTGCGGATCATTTTTCAGGATTTGGTCATAGACGGAAAGAAGCTTGGTCAGGACATGCAACATCTCATCATCGGCCAGTGAGCCGATCTCTTCCCAAAGATCATCAGGTGATTTCATTTTTTTATCTCAGTGTTGTCCGGTTAGAAAGTTGCTAACGGTGAAGGGGTGAAATCTTCAAATAAAAAAAGGACATCCAAGGCTTAAACGCCTTGGATGTCCTTTTTTTGTTTACAGCCATCAGCAGTTTAACTGCTGATTATTTCGTGTCAGGCTCAAGCGCTTTTGCGCGTCCTTCCAAGAATTTCCAGGCTTTGTCGACATCATTCTGGCTCTGTGCCATCAGATCGTCAGCCATGGTGGGGTTCATCATCTTCAGAGCCCGGTAGCGGTTCTCGCCCAACGCATACTCATCAAACTTCATGGTAGGTGCTTTGGAGTCGATGTGCAGCGGGTTCTTGCCAGCATCTTCCAGCTCAGGGTTGTAGCGATAGAGCGGCCAATGGCCACACTGAACCGCCTTCTTCTGCTGCTCAAGGCCCAAGGTCATGTTGATGCCATGGTTGATGCAGTGTGCATAAGCGATGATCAAGGAAGGTCCGTCATAGGCCTCGGCCTCGGCAAAAGCCTTGGCGACCTGTCCGGGGTTAGCGCCCATGTTCACCTTGGCGACATACACGTTGCCGTAGGTGGAGAAGATCATGCCGATATCTTTCTTAGGCATTCTCTTGCCGCTGGCGGCAAACTGTGCGGTGGCCGCACGGGGGGTGGACTTGGACATCTGGCCACCGGTGTTGGAGTAGACCTCGGTGTCAAGGATCAGAACATTGACGTTCTCGCCGGAAGCAAGGACGTGATCCAATCCGCCGTAACCGATGTCATATGCCCAGCCGTCACCGCCGATGATCCATACCGATTTCTTGACCAGATAATCAGCTACATTGCTAAGACGCTTGGCGATAACATTATCGCTACCAGCCAGCTTCTCTTGCATCTTGGCAACCCGGTCACGCTGAGCCTCGATATCCATCTGGGTTTTTTGGGCAGCGGTGGTTATATCGGTGGCGATCTTCTTGGTGATCAGCTTGGCCTTAACTGCTTCGTCCAACAATTCAACCGCCTGTGAGCCAAGTTTGTTAACACTGGAGCGCATACCAAGACCAAACTCAGCATTATCCTCAAATAGCGAGTTGGCCCAAGCCGGTCCACGTCCGTCGCCGCGTTTGGCATAGGGGGTGGTGGGCAGGTTGCCGCTGTAGATGGAGGAACAACCGGTGGCGTTGGCTACCAGCATCCGGTCGCCGAACATCTGGGTGGCAAGTTTGATGTAAGGGGTCTCGCCACAACCGGCACAGGCACCAGAGAACTCAAACAGGGGCCGCATCAGCTGGCTGCCCTTGATGGTATCGATCTTGATTTCACTGGGGTCGATTTCAGGCAGGTCAAGGAAGAACTTGACGTTGGCCCCTTCGGTTTGGGCAAGTTCCTCTGTGTTGGTGATCATCTCCAGAGCCTTTTTCTTGGCCGGGCAGGTTTTCACACAGAGGGTACAGCCGCAGCAATCTTCAGTGAAGATCTGAATGGAGGTTTTGCGACCGGCAAACTGTTTGCCCACAGCCTTAACAGATTTGAAGGATTTTGGAGCTTTCTTCAAATCAGCGTCTTGGGAGATCTTCATCCGCAGAGCAGCATGGGGGCAAACCAAAGAACATTGACCACATTGGATACAGTTTTCAGGCAGCCACTGGGGTACCTGAACGGCGATGTTGCGTTTTTCGTACTGGGTGGTGGCGGTGGGCCAGGAACCGTCAGCTGGCATCTGGGAGACCTTGATCTCGTCGCCCTTGCCTTCGATCATCTTGGCAGTGACTTCTTTCACGAAGTCCGGTGCGTCCACAGGAACAACCGGCGGCATCTCGTGGCCGGTGATCTTGGTGGAGATCTTGGCTTCAACGATGTTATTAACAGCGGCGTCAACGGCGTCGTAGTTCATATTGACGATTTTGTCGCCTTTCTTGCCGTAGGTCTTCTGGATCGCATCCTTGATGGCCTTGATTGCCTGAGCCTTGGTAAGGATCCCTGAAATCAGGAAGAAAGCGGTCTGCATGATCATGTTGATGCGCGCGCCGAGACCGATGGCCTGACCAAGGGCAATGGCGTCGATGATGTAGAACTTGGCTTTCTTGTCAAGCAATTGCAGTTGAACCTTGCTGGGCAAGTGTTTCCAGATATCCTTCTTGCTGTAGTTGGTGGTGAGCAGAAAGGTGCCGCCTTCTTCAAGGTTCATCAACATGTCGTACTTGTCGAGGAAGGTGAAGTTGTGACAGGCGATGAAGTTCGCTTTGCTGATCAGGTAAGGAGCGACAATCTGATTTTCACCGAAGCGCAGATGGCTGGTGGTGATGGAGCCGGACTTCTTGGAATCGTAGACAAAGTAGCCCTGGGCAGAGTTGTCAGTCTCGGTGCCGATGATCTTGATGGTGTTCTTGTTGGCGCCAACGGTACCATCGGAACCCAAACCGTAGAACATGGCGCGGTAAACGTCTTCACCCTCGATGTTGAAGTCCTTATCGTAATCGAGGCTGGAGAAGGTGACGTCATCGTTGGGTCCAACACAGAAGTGATTCTTGGCAGCCATGGCAGCCATGTTGTCAAAGATCGCTTTAACCATTGCCGGGGTGAACTCGGCGGAACCGAGGCCATAGCGACCGGAAAGGATCACTGGCATGGTGGCAGCGCGGTTGGCTTCAACGGCCTCGCCCACTGCAGCGCGAACGTCAAGGTAGAGCGGCTCGCCTGCAGAGCCTGACTCTTTGGTACGATCAAGAACGGTGATTTTCTTCACCGTGGACGGCATGGAGTTAACCATGGCCTTGAGGTCAAAGGGGCGAAAGAGGCGGACCACAACCATGCCGACTTTTTTGCCCTGAGTGGCAAGGTAGTCGATGGTGGCGGCAGCGGTTTCAACGCCGGAACCCATCATTACCAGGATCTCCTCGGCATCGGGAGCGCCGTAGTAATCAAAAAGGTTATACTGGCGACCGGTGAGGGCAGCGAACTTGTTCATGGTATCCTGAACAATGCTCGGGATGGCATTATAATATTTGTTAACGGTCTCACGGCCGGTGAAGTAAACGTCTGGGTTCTGGGCGGTACCGCGCATGGATGGGCGATCCGGAGTCAAGGCCCGTTGCCGATGGGCAACAACCAGATCCTCGTCAATGATTTCGGCGATATCTTCCTGGGAGAGCTGTTCGATCTTCTGAATCTCGTGGGAGGTGCGGAAGCCGTCGAAGAAATGCATGAAGGGGATGCGGCTTTTCAGGGATGCCTGGGTGGCAACCAGGGCCAGATCCTGACATTCCTGGACGTTGTTGGAGCAGAGCATGCCCCAACCGGTCTGGCGAGCAGCCATCACGTCGCTGTGATCACCAAAGATGGAAAGACCCTGGTAAGCCAAGGAGCGGGCGGTGATGTGGAAAACGGTGGGGGTAAGTTCACCGGCGATCTTGTACATGTTGGGGAGCATCAGCATCAGCCCCTGTGAGGCGGTGAAGGTGGTGCAAAGAGCACCGGTGGCCAGCGATCCATGCAGAGAGCCGGCAACGCCGCCCTCTGACTGCATCTGGGTCACAACCGGAACCGAGCCCCAGATGTTCTTCTGACCACCGGCGGACTTGACGTCAGACTCGGCCGCCATGGGAGTGGACGGGGTGATGGGGTAGATGGTGATGACTTCGCAGGTGGCGTAGGCAACGTGGGTACAGGCCTGGTTGCCGTCAATGGTGACCATTTTTCGAGACATAAACCTTGCTCCTTAACAGTTAGATTAATGGTTATAACTTGTCACGGCTGCCTAGCTATCTTCGGCCACGGCAGGGTGGTTTTTACATTCGGGAATGATACCCTAGATTTCTCAACCGCAAAAACATAAACCAACTTGCACAGAATATCCAGTTCTTAGTTGGTTTTTTTTGAAACAGTTGGTCTCTGGTGAGCAGAGAGCTACCCTTGCGTGGTTTTAAATACCAGTTCCGGGGGATTGAGCAAAACCTTGGTATCTGGTGGTACCGACTCGGTAAGCCAGACATTGCCGCCCACCACAGCTCGCGCGCCGATGACGGTTTTTCCACCGAGAATGGTGGAACCTGCATAGACGGTTACATCATCCTCAAGGGTGGGGTGACGTTTGCTACTGCGATCAAGGTCGCCGGAATCCTCACGTTTAAATGATAGCGCGCCCAGGGTGACGCCTTGGTAGAGTTTGACTCGTTTACCAATGACAGCGGTTTGGCCGATAACCACACCAGTGCCATGGTCAATGAAAAGGGATTCGCCGATGGTGGCGCCGGGATGGATGTCGATGCCGGTGACACTGTGGGCATACTCGCTCAAAATACGGGGTAGGATCGGCACCTCAAGCCTGTAAAGGAGGTTGGCCACCCGGTAGGTTAGGATGGCAAGGATGCCGGGGAAGCTGAAGATGATTTCGTCGTAACTGCTGGCGGAGGGATCGCCCTCAAAGGCGGCGCGAACGTCGGTGGCCAGAGTAGCGCGCAATTCCGGTAAACTTTCCAGAAATTGCAGAGCGGTTTCTTCGCCTTGTTTGTCACATTGGTAGCAAGAGTGGCCTAGGCGGCGGCATTCGTGACGCATGCTGCTGCTGACCTCTTTGGCCATGGATTCAAAAAGGCCGGAAATATCCAGGCCAAGGCGGTATTCGAGGTTATTGCTGTCTACCCCCTGGTTGCGGAAGTAGCCGGGGAAGAGCACATCCTTACAGGTTTCGAGGATGTTAATCGCCGCATCCCGCGACGGCATTGGGCTGGCGTCCACGTGCTCGAAGCAGATTGGGTCGTAGCAGGTTTTGAGCATGTTGCTAACTATTTCCGGCAACTGCCACCGATAGCGATCTCGGGGACACTGTTTTTGGATACATTTTTGCTGCTGCATGGGGAGTTTGCGGCTTTTGTTAGGCACGTTCTTTCCTCGTGGCAATTATTGGCCTGCGGATTGGCCGAGATGGAAGGTGGATATCACTTCAATATGACAGTATAGCGAGGGATTATCCGGAGTACAAGAAGTGAATGGCAAGGGGGCGGGGAATGTCGTGGTCAACAGAGTCGGGGGGGAAGCGGTGAGAACGAAACTTTCGGCCTGGTGTGGATTTGCGGTGTGGTTAGATCAAGTTGTGGCAACTGTCTCCAAGGCCATGTTCTTGATGGTGTTTGCCCCTAAGACGATAATCGCTTTGGTCAATGAGGTTGCTGCCGGGGTGATCTCTTTTGAGATGGAGATAATCTTGTTGTGAAGGTCATTGTCGGCGTGAATCAATCGATGTAGTTCGTGGGGAGTGAGATTGATTTTTTGGCAGGCGTGGTGCAATTTCGTCATGATTTTATCCTGGTTTATTTTGATGATGTTTTAGTTAAATGCAACCTCCATGCCATGAGTGTTAATGTTGTTAGTCCAAGTAATATCGTGTTGTTACCAACGGGGGTGTTTTTTCTGGTTGTCGTTTTTTTTGACAAGAAGATGAGGGGGGGGCAGGATTGGGTCAGGATTTTGACGGAAGAGAAGATTGGTGCGAAATGGTTTGAGGGGAGCCAAAACGTGCCAGCCGCTCTAAGGTTGTTTTAGGGAAAACCTTGAACGGCTGGGATCACGAAGTAGATCTGAACTCTGCAAATTATGATGGTGCTATTAGGGGCTGGTTTCAGGCTGTTTTTTCCTGAGGTAAGCCACTGGTCTGAAATGCAGTACACTGTTTCTGTTTATCTGCTGGGCAGTCAGCGATGTTCCAGCAAGGGGTGTATTTAAGCAGTTTTTTGATGGCCGCGATGCTAATCCCGTGCTCATGGATCATGTCACGCAGGCACTGGATCCACTTGATGTCATCCATGGTGTAATAACGCCATTGCCCTTTGCGTTGAGGGCGAATAAGTTTTTCACGTTCGTAGATGCGGAGGGTGCGAGGATGGACTTCAAGCATTTTCGCAGCGGTTCCAATTGTGAATATTGCTTTGTTGTCGGCTATCATCTGGCAACTCCTGTCAGCAATTAAAAGCCACCCGCGACAGAAACAGTGGATGTTTCTGGTCGCGGTGGCGTTTTTTTATCGGTTGGGGGCAATATTAATCAGTCACCCCGGTTTAATTAATGACCACCGTGATCGCTGAAGGTGCGACCGAAAAAGCGTTCGCCGACCAAGAAAAGGGCACCTGCAATACCGAAGCCGACCAACGTGACCAGGATTTCGGTGATGGATGGCAGGTAGCTAAGATTTTTCGGCATTCCACTCCAGCCCGCGAACTCAGGAACGATCTGACCGGCTACAACCAGGTCGTAGCGAGAGACAAATTGACCAATCAGGGTCAGTAAGGCAGCGTAGAACATCATTTGGCGGCTTTTCAGGTTTGACATTGCCAAGAGTCCCAAGGGAATGGCCAGTCCGAAGGATATTTCAAAAACCCAGAAGTTGATCGCCAGCGGCCCGCTTACCAGTGCGTTTGCCGCGACTCGAGCGGCTTCGGCGCCACCAGCGTAGTAGGCAATGAAGCGCCAGATGGTGGCCACGGAAATCAGGAAGAGCATCAGAGCCAAGACCTTGCCCGCTGTCTGCATACCGCTGAAGGTGCTATCATCCATTTCGGCGTTTCTGATTTTGAAGGCAAGGTGGGTAAAGATGATTGCTGCCGCCGCGCCGGAGAGAAAAGCACAGGCTAGAAAGAAGATCGGCAACTGAGCGCCGTACCAAAATGGACGTCCGGCCTGGGTGGCGAAAACCGCGCCAAGGTTGGTGTTGGCTAGTACCTCGGCAATGGCGCCCATGACGCCAAGGGTGATCGCCTGTTTATACTGTTTGTTGAGGATCAGGAAGAACTCCATGAACATGAAGCCCACGGCCATACTGTAGAGAGTGCCCATCCACCAGATGTTGGAGGTGAGGTTGGGGGAGAGCATGTTGTAGATCAGCATCCGGTGCGGGTTTTCGATCTCCATGCCGATGATGCCGAAGGCGCCCATGATGGTGGCGATGGAGAGGAATACCATTCGGTTGGCAAGGGGCGCCATCTTGTTGCCGCCAAAGATATGGCTAATTGCGGCCAAAAGACAGAGACCGGTGGAGGTAATGGCGAAAAAAGCGTAGGTGGAAATCAGGATTCCCCAAGGCAATTCCCTGGTGTTGGCATAGGCATGATGATGACCGACCATTTGTGCGTAAAGGCCAGCAGCGATACCCACCAGGGCCATTAGGGTAAAGAAAAGGGTCATTCTGTTAAGGGCTGGAGTTGCAACCGATTCCTCCTGCGAATCGATAAGTGCGGAAAGATTAATCATCTGTATTCCTCCTGAGGCGGTGTAAACTAAAGAATTTAACATGGGGTGTGGTTAGTAAAGCGGCCACCCCGATGTGCGTATTTGCAGCAATGAAAAATTGTCTACCGAAGTTTTAATGGTCGCCGTGTTGTTCTCCGCTGCCGGTTAACTTCTTGTACGCCTGGACGCCGATGTGGCAGGAGGTGCAACGGCTATTGGAGGAGAAGGCTGTATCGCCGTCATGGCAGGAGCCGCAGTATTTTCCTGCATATAACGATTCCATGTTGAAATCTTCTTGCTCTTGTGCCGAGCCAGCTTCCATTTCGAAAATATCATCATGACAGCTGTCGCATTCAAGACCTGCTTCCATGGTGTGTCGTTTGTGTTTGAAAACCACGGCGGTTACCGGGTTGGTCCAGATAATGGGTGATTCTGGTCCGTAGGTTTCTTCATCATATGGTTCATCAGCGGCGCATGGGCGGCTTAAGCTGACCATGACAATGGCCGCGATTAACATCAGGCCGAACAATTTTCCGAAAAGTATATGTCTGCCGTTCATTGTTTTCCTCTCAGGTGATTTTTGGACTTTAGTTGCCGTATTCCGGTGCATTTTTGTTGCAAGTTAGCCTACGGTGTAGAAAACATTCGGCAAAGCGCCAACTTGAGGTCGGAGAACCCAGGCGACATTGTCTGGTCTGTGCAGCAGTTTGTAGACGTTGCTTTCCGAATCACTCATGTCACCGAAATTACGAACTCCTGCAGGGCAGGCGGCGGCGCAGGCGGTTAGTTTTTCACCCCGTGACAGACGGGTGTCAAAACAGAAATTACATTTGTCGATGGCCCGGTTGTCTTCCTTGAAATAGCGAGCGTTGTATGGACAAGCAGCCATGCAGGTCTTGCAACCGATGCATTTTTTGTAATCCATCATGACGATGCCGTTGGTCTTGTTTTTGTAAGTGGCGGATGTGGGGCAAACCCGTACACAAGGGGGACGGTTGCAGTGGTTGCAGAGAACGGGCATGAAAACCTGTTCTTTACGGGTGGGGTTGATGGTTTGCATCTGCTCGAGGATTTTGGTTCTGAATCCGTATGAGGGGACATTGTTGGTTTTTGCGCAGGCTTCCATGCACCGTTCGCAGTCGATGCAACGGTTTTGCAGGATTACCATGGAGTAATGCGGCTTGTAAGGGTAATTGGGGGCGTCGTCGAACTGGTTGAGCGTTACAGCCTGCGAATCGCGGGATGATGTCAGCGAGAGGATCGATCCCCCGAGGAAGACACCGGTGACCGAAAGCCCGAATCGTAAAAAACTTCGGCGTTCCTTGGAAGGAAGTGAATCCGTTCCCTCATTGTCCAGCTTGTTCAGTTCTGTGATGTTCATTTTGTCATCTCCATCTTTTTTCTAAAAGACCGTCCGGAATGGGGTCTTGTTTTTTTGATGGTACAGTGATCACTTGACGGCTACTTTTGTAGAA
>JAQYVW010000121.1 GCA_030145325.1 Desulfurivibrionaceae bacterium | reverse complement strand
GATGATGATCTAGACAGGCAAAACCAAGCTTTTCAGCGGGCCATTCCTTGAGCAACCCCACAACCTCAGCAACTCCCCGCCGTCCAGCACGCACCCCATGCAGCAATTCTGTCAGTTCGTTTTCATCCATATCTATGTATTCCTAGGCAGTGAGCAACCACCCTGATCATTCTTCTCGTTCTCCATGAGCTCACCCAAGCAACTTCTTTAGATCAACCAGTACCGAATAGCCAGCCCGCTAGTCATCCGCCCGAGAATACAACCGATGACCGCGTCCTGTTGGCCACCATTGAATCACTATTTAATGTAAGAAGCTTCACGAACCACTAGCCAATTCAGTGACTCCAGGCCGACATATCGACACCTATGTAACGAGGACGAACCATTTCCAGGAAATCAACATCAACCCCACACGAGTTAGACACGTCTAGAAACCAAGGCGGCAAATGTACGTCCATCGAGACGGGAAACAAAGTTAATGCGAGGAACCGGACAATACTTTGATCCGATTCATTTTAATTGATCCAAATTAAATTTTGATGAACATACACATTAGAATACCCCTAACCATGATTTGTATAACTCACTGTTTTAAAATAAACATTTTCGCGGCCCACTAATAACCGACCGCAAAGATAAATTTTAAAGAGCATAGCCAAATCCACATTTGGATAATTTATTGGTAATTTTTAGCATGACAAATGAATAAAACTATGGAATCGTAAGCAATTAAGCATTTACTTAGATGTGGTTTTTGTAACCAGTTGCAAATGCTCAATTAATAAGTATCAGGAGTAAAAAGATGTCAAATCTTTTCAACCAATTCACCAATCTCTCCTTGCGGGCAAGAATTACCCTTCCCCCTTTGCTGATTCTCGTTTCTCTTCTGATAGTCGCGGCCTTCTCATACAATAATTTTTCGGTATTCGGCCAGGTTGTCGAAGATATCATCAGCCGTTCGGAAAAGACAGTCAGCACAGAAACAAACACCGCCAACCTTATTTCCCTAACCCAGAACAATGTCAATCTGTATTTCAACCGTCCCACCAGCAATAATCTTGACAACGCCACTGGTGCCATAAACTCACTTGCCGATTTCCTTAGCAACGCACCTGCTAAAACGCAAGAAGCTGTTAAACGGTTAGCCGATTTAATGAAGGCAGCGCAAACCAGATTCAGCAATCTCGAAAAACAAGAAAATGCATTTCTTGATGCCCAAAAACAAATCCAGCAACAATTTTCCACTACCGAACCAGGCAAGGTTATGGATATCGTTGACCTGATGGCAAAAGTCGGGAATGACATGCGGGCTCCAAACCAAAAGGCACAAGCAGCAATCAATCAAAATTTTGAGACCATCACCAAGCAAATTCCCAAAGGTGATCTTTTATTCGCCATAGAAGATTATTGGGACATCTGGGTCGGCTACACGGCGGTTTATCTGAAATTACGTGAAGACACCAATCAAACCCTCAAAACAACCATGCAAATCCTCTATGACTACCAACGTCAGCACCTGGTTGACAGCCAGGAAATTATGCGTCAAACCAAACAAGAAACCCTGGCAAAAATACAATTTGCCACCCGACTGGTGGTTACCATCAGTGTTATCGCGGTGTTAATGGGCAGTTTGCTCACCATCCTCCTCGCTCGCCGCCTAATGCAGTTAATGACCAACATCACCAACGGCATTCGGGAGAGCTTTGAACAAGTGTCCTCGGCCTCGGCTGGCCTTTCCACCGCCAGCCTATCCCTTTCTGACGGCGCTTCAACTCAGGCCGCCTCCCTGGAAACCATCTCCGCCTCCCTTGAAGAAATGGCAGCAATGTCCAACAATAGCGCTGAAAACTCCAAACACGCCGACCAACTGATGAACAGCACAAAAGAGATCATTATCCAAGGCAATGAGTCAATGACCGGATTGAGCCAGTCCATGACCCAGATCACCAGCGCCAACGAAGAAACGTTTAAAATCATCGGCACCATCGACCAAATAGCTTTCCAAACCAACTTACTAGCCCTTAACGCCGCCGTAGAAGCCGCCAGAGCAGGAGAAGCAGGAGCGGGTTTTGCCGTGGTCGCAGACGAGGTTCGAAACCTGGCTGGGCGCTCAGCCGAGGCCGCCCGTGAAACCACCGTCCTGATCGAAGGATCAACAAATAAGGTTAAAACTGGCAGCAATATGGCGCAGGAGACCTCAAAAAGTTACGAACAGATCGCCCACAGTTCAGAAAAGGTGGGAGCAATGATCTCCGAAATCACTGTCGCCTCAGAAGAACAGGCCATAGGCATTAATGCAGTTAAAAGCGAGGTTCTATCCGTAGACCAAGTAGCACAGAACAACGTTCTAAGCGCCGAGAAGATGGCCTCGGCAGCCAATGTTTTAAAGATCGAAGCCAAAAACCTGGAAGACTCGGTGAACGAACTGCTCGCACTGATGCAAGGGACAAACACGGAAACGTCCTCAGTTACGCAACGTTCAAAAGATGAACAACAATTTTTACTGGAATCCTGATAATGAAAAAAACGGAGGTAGATTGGTGAAAAAGGTTCTATTATGTCTCGCCCTGGCGCTATTGGTGGCGCCTTCTATAACCATGGCATCAGACGGCGCTGGCCTCTTTGTGCAAAAATGCGGAGCTTGCCACAAACGAGGCGGCACGGCCCCGTCTGTTAACCCGGCTGACAAAGCTGGCGTGGTCTGGAAAAAATATTTCTCCCGCGGGCGCCATCCAGAAGATCTCGCCGCAACCATTAACGATGCCGAACTAGAAACGGTCATCCTATACCTTAAAGCCCATGCCGCTGACAGTGACCAGCCTGCCGCAGCTGTTATTCCAAAATAAGTAAAACGACGCGACAATATTTCGAGGAGGAAAATACGTGAAAAAAATAATGCTGACGGCATCGGCGGTACTACTCTGGAGCGGTTGTCTCCACGCCCAGAACACCATCACCATGCCGGCTGAAGATTACAAGGCCATTATCCAGCAACTACACACCCTGCAACAACGTGTGGACATGCTTGAACATCAAAAAACACCGGCACAACCAGCTGGGCTGACGAACAAGAAGGTTACCAAACTGGAAAAGGCTGTCGACAACATCTACGACACCCTGGATCAAGTGGAGTCCAAGACCCTTCAGGACAGAATCAACTTCGGGGCAGAATTACGCACCAGGGTAGACAACTTCAAGGTCGAGAACCACACCTTCTTCACCGACGGCTCCACCCAGGACACCAGCAACGACAACTCGTGGAGCAACCGCTTTCGACTGAACATGGACGCCAAGATCCAGAAAAATTTGCTCTTTACCGGTCGCTTATCTGTCTATAAAAACTTTGCTGACAGCGACAACAATAACATGACTGGCGACTCCAACAGCGTCCATCGCCCCGGCAACAGCACGGTAAAACTTGACCGCGCCTACATCGATTGGATACCTGAAGGAATGCCGGTACCGCTGGCTATCACCTTTGGCCGCCACCCATCCTCAGAAGGTCCTCCTTTTGAATTAAAAGAAAACCGCCAGCGACAATCCACCTACCCCGGTCTGCTTTTCGACGGCGAGGCAGATGGTGTCGTCGCCACCGTTGGCCTTGAACGCTACACCGGTTTGAAGAACTCAGGTTTACGCCTGGCTTACGGCAAAGCCTATCAGGACGACGATAATATCGATAGCTACCTCAATAACGCCAGCAGCTATAGCGACACCAACGTTTTCGCCGCATTTCTGGAAACAGCAATCCCCGGTATCGATGACAGCTTAATGGTCTTCAGTGCACTGCGGGCAACGAGTATGTTTGTTGACACCACCCCAATGATGCCACCCGGCTTCGGTCAGCAAGCCAACCTGGGCGACATGGAACTCTACGGCATCCACGCCCAAGCCAACAAGGTCGCTGGTTCAAACTTTGATGTTTTTGTTTCCACCGGCCTCAACAAGGCCAATCCCAACGGACAAACCGTTGCCGGCGGAACCATGGGATTGCTGAACAACGACGGCACCACTTCCCACTCCGGATGGGCCGCCTATGCTGGTTTACGCTATAACATCCAGACCAGCCGCTTCAACAACCCCAAGATCGGTTTTGAATACAATCACGGCAGCGACTACTGGTTTAGCTTCACCAGCGGTAGCACCGAATTGTTCAACAAGCTGGCGGTTCGTGGTGATGTTTACGACCTTTACTACATCCAGCCCTTTAACGACAACCTGTCCATGCGCCTTGGTTACACCATGGTTAATTACAACTACGGCCTCAGTGGTTTCCACATTGGCGACAGCGGCGATTCCACCGAGACCCTGCGCAACGGCTATATGTTGCTAGACGCCAGGTTCTAAGCAACACCGCTCAACCACAAAAAAAGGCCGGGGGATTTTATCCCCGGCCTTTTTTTGTTTCCACTCCCCGCGCCCGCGCCAGCAAGTAAAAACTACCCTAAAACTGAAAAAAACAAAGAGGGCGTAACATTTTTCGATTACTACTTAACTTATATGATATAAGATAAGTATATACATTTAATGATACGGAGACACCATGGCACCCATCTCTGCTACAGCTAGCTCATCACATATGTCGCAAGCCTCTCGCCCCACCAATAACGCCAATACCCAGAGAGCAGCTAGTAACGTTCGAGATGCTCAGGCCCAAGAGCAGCAAGCACAACAAAGAGCCAGCAACGCCCGCAAACAACAAGGCCAAGCGCAACAAAACCTGCAAGAGGCTAAAACAACCGAGCAACAGGCATCACAACGTGCAACTGAAGCACGCCAGCAACAAGCCGCTGCCCAGCAACGGGTACGCACCACCAAGGCGGATGAACAGCGGGTAGCCGCAAAAAGCAGCAACCAGAGTCGAGGCACCAACGTCAACACCGTTGCGTGAGCAACGCAAAGAGCTAGCCCCCCTCCCTAATCCACCCGCTTCAATTCCCCACTCAGGACAATCTAGAAAGACGACTTTCCCGACATCATCCCGCTGACTGGTGAAATCCCGGCAACAAAACCTTGCAGCCAGTCCACAAGATAACACTAAAGGAACTTCAATTCGGTCAGCACAGTGGCGGGGAAACGATGCGCTTTGTAGACGGCAAGAAACTTGTTGTTTCTTCCTTCCCGCAGATTTCGCACGGAATACTGTGGTCGTGGTCCCCGTTCGAGATCAACCAGGCAAAGGTCAAACACGATATCATTACCAACGCCGCAGACAAGATCATCCCCTTTTGATAACGTTTTGCACAACCAACGGGCCTAAAAACTAGACTCTGACGGAACAGCGCTTCTTCCCGTCTGCATTAATGCTTTTATGCATCTTGTGATGTTGCAATTTCATTTTCTGATCTTACGACGGTAACAACATGGTACGGG
>JAQYVW010000120.1 GCA_030145325.1 Desulfurivibrionaceae bacterium | reverse complement strand
CATTTTTTGTACGCCCAGAGGGGTGATGAGGGCATTTTCAAGGTTATTGCTGGTAAAAGTCCAAAGTACCTGTTTTGCCGGGAATGTTTTGGGCGTTTTGGGGCAGACTGCTGGTGTGCAAAGTAAGAATAAATCTTTGGCGCGAGGGGCTTGGTCGGATATCTTTTCGTAAGCTAGATCTTGTGAGTCCAAAGCCCCGACAATGTCCGGAATTATGCCGTGGGCCAGCAGTGCGGGCAAGGCCGCATCGGCAGCGATAACTAAGGCCTTCCCTTTTGTTCCTTTTAAGTAGTCGATGTTTTTATTCAATGAGGGGCCCCCAGCCACCAGAATGGCTGGGATGTCCTTGAAGTTGTCACGGGCATTTTCCAGAAATAAGTTGTGGTGGATTGATTTCAAGTTGCTGAAGGCATTGTGAAGAAAGGATTCGCCGAACATGAGTAAAGTGTTCCCATTCATGTTCAAGCCGTTGATGATTTCATAGGCTTTGTCGTGTAACTCTTGATAGGCGGCTGGGTTGATAGCAAATGATGATCGGTGATCGAGAATGTACGAATATTCAAGTTTTATGGTTCGTGCTGCTGGGGCAAGAATTTGTTGGAAATTTGGTGTGGGGCCGAGACTGAGGATAAGGCGCGGGTCTGAAAGGAGTGGGGTGAGGTCTTGGCAGCGCAGAGCTTGGGTGAAAATTTCTGGATATAGTTCAAAAATGATAATATGTCTGGTTTTGGGCCGTTGTGCGCAGATGGCTAATGCGCCGTAACCCAAACCCATTCCGAATAAAACGGTGGCACCGTGAGCGTTTTTGGGTACTACCTTTAGAGCAAAATACTCGTCCGTTGAGTCATGGAGAAGGATTTTTTCACCGTTTGTGGTTGTAATTTCCAGGTTGGGACGTTCCCCTGGGGGGGTAATTAGTTCGCCCATTGCTGCGGGTGAGTTTGAAGTAATGGTCGCCCAAGCTTCCGGTTGATGTTTTTCGAGGCTGGCGAGGTTTTTTTTGTAAAAGTCGGGCGGTGATTGCATACGGGCTCTCCCTGGATTCGGTTGAGATGGTCAGCGACGGCGATAAAGTGATGTCGCGAGGGATCTTTTTCATGATTTTGTGATCATAGCATAAGGTCGTATGGTGGGCAACTTGTTGTTTGAGCAGTCTTTTTTTAAGTATTGAAAAAAAATTAAAGTGGTGAGGATAGATTGTCGATAAGTTAAATAACCGGGCAGGATAGGGTCGAAAAGGAGGTGAGGAGGGAATAAGACTGTGTGACCGGTAAGTTACAACGAAGTGTTACGGTTGACGGGCAAGGAAGCCCGCTCCGTGAGGAACTGAAAATAAACAACATGGAGGTTAGTTATGAGTTTACGTATTAATACCAATGTTAGCGCAATGTTTGCACATCGTTCTATGACTCAGACCGACGGCGCTTTGGGCCGTTCTTTGGAGCGTTTGTCTTCAGGTCTGCGGATTAACCGGGCGGCGGACGATGCGTCCGGTATGGCCATTGCCGACTCCTTGAAGGCTCAGGGCGCTGGTATCGGTCAGGCCATCCGTAATGCCAACGACGGTGTTTCCGTTATCCAGATGGCGGACGGTGCTCTGGAAGAGTCCACTAATATTCTCGTTAAGGTTCGTACCTTGGCGGTGCAGGCTGCTTCCGATACCCAGAACACAAGTTCCCGTACCTACATCCAGTCTGATATCGATGCTCTGATCCAGAGCTTGGATGATATTGCCAGCAACACCAAGTTTAACGGTTCGGCTTTGTTGGATGGTTCTTTTAGCGGCAAGCAACTTCAGATTGGTGCCTACCAAAATGAGACTGTGGCCGTTACTATCGGCACCGCTAACTCAGACGGTCTCTCTGTGACAGCGCTTGATGTTTCAGGTGCAACTGCGGCTGGTAGTGCTATTACAGTGGTTGACGCGGCTCTTGAGACCTTGGCTGGCATTCGTTCCGGGCTTGGTTCCATTCAGAATCAGCTTGAGTCCACAGTACGGAATATCTCCATGACCAAGGTTAACGTTGCCGCTGCCGAGTCTTCGATTCGTGACGTCGACTTTGCTGATGAAAGTTCCAACTTCTCCAAGTTCCAGATCCTGTCGCAGTCTGGTTCGTTCGCGCTGTCCCAGGCCAACTCGGCCCAGCAGAACGTCTTGAGCTTGCTCCAGTAAGAGAAGTAGCAGTAGCATCATAGTACAATCTGTAGCCGGAATGGCGGCGGCTCTGCCGCCGCCATTCTTCTGTTTGAAAGTTTTCATGTTTCGGGGGTGAGATTATGGCCGGTATTTCCGCACTTGGTTTAGGGTCGGGACTTGATCTGTCCGGTATTCTGGAAAGCCTCCGTAGCGTGGATGAAGAGCCGATCAGGCTTTTGCAGACCCGCCAGCAGCAGTATGGGCAGCGGGTTTTTGAGCTTGATGCCTTGAATACCAAGTTTCTGGCGGTGAAGACTGCAGCCGAGGAACTGGCTTCTCTTGATACCTTTGGTGCCTTGGCCTCTACGTCTTCCGATGAGAGCGTTCTCACTGTTTCAACAACCAGCAGCGCCATCGCCGGCACTTATAGTATGACGGTGGGTCGTTTGGCGACCCAGGATTCCTGGGTGTCGTCGGGTGTGGCAACTGCCGATACGGTTGTTAGTACAGCTGGTGGTGATTTTTCTTATGATTTTAATGGGGTGCCAGGCGGGAGTGTGACGATGGCGGCTGGCGCTACCCTGCAGGAGCTTGCCGACGCTATTAATGCCGATGGTGCCAATCCTGGCGTCACCGCCATGGTTATGGATACCGGCGACGGTTCCGGCACTCCTTTTGTTCTACAGTTAATTTCCAACGAAACTGGCGAAGCTAATAGTATTACGGCGGTGGATACTACTGCGCTAGATTCGACTACTTTTGCCGAGACAGAGCCGGCAGTTAATCGTGATGCCGAGTTGGTTGTCGGTGGCGTTACCTATAATCGGAGCGCCAATACGATTACCGATCTTTTCGCCGGTATGACCTTGAATCTCGAAACCACCGGAACATCGACCGTGAAGGTGGAGAGTGACTCTGCCACTATCAAGGAAAAGGTTCTTGCCCTTGTTGATGCCTATAATTCCGCCATGGTCGAGATCTCAGCCAACTCGGAATATGATCCCGACACCCAGGTGGCCGGCCCGCTTAACGGCATGAGCTCCATCCAGTCCCTGCCCAGTGAGCTTGGTCAGATGCTCACCTCGACGCTAGCCTTGGGTGGTGCCTACGAAAATCTCATCGACATCGGTCTTGAGGTTGACAAGTACGGTATCTACTCTGTTGACGAAACCGTACTTGATGAGGCGTTGAGCAGTAACCTGGCTGATGTCAAGTTGTTGTTTGCCGGTGACGATCTTGGCACTGACGGGGTGGCTGACCTCCTCAACGATCAGCTTGATGCGATTACCAAATCCTCCGCCCTTGGCGGACTTATTGGCACCGAGAGGGAGGCTGCTCAAGGGACGGCTGATCGCCTTGAAGAGCAGATTGCCGAGAGCACCGAGAGACTGGACAAGCGTTACGAGACGCTTACCAGGCAGTTTGTCATGCTCGATCAGTTGATGAGCAGCCTGCGGAGTGAAGGCGAATTTTTGGCCACTACCTTTGCCGGGATGAATAACATGTGGAAGAGCAGCAGTTAAAATTGTTGGCACGTCTTGATCGGTTTGAGTTGAAGGTTGGAAAAGGGAAATAAAGTTCCGGGGGAAATGTTGTGGTCGCTAACGAAGAAGATCTGCCTGAAATCAGCCGTGTTTATGCCGAATTGTTACAGGTTACCGGTGATTTTTTGCGGCAGGCTGATGCGGCGACCCCTTCGGAAGAGGATGTGGCTGGTTTTTGCGAACGGCGGGCCGGGTTGCTGAAAGGACTGCAACCCCTTGTTGAGCGACAGCAGGAGTGGTTGGCTCAATGTAATCGGGCGACACTCGCTGAGTCGGTCGTGAATGCGGTTGATGCCCAGCTCGAACAGATGCGCGAGTTGGAAGAAGTGAGTGCCCGCCTCATGGGGCGGATTGCTCTTTGTCGGTCCGATCTTGCGCAGCAGTTGGGGCAAGTACGAAGTGGAAAAAAAGCCCTGTCCGGGTATGGCAAAGGGCCCAAAAAGCCTCCGCGATTTTGTCGTGGCACGGTGTAGGAAAAGATGCGGTAGGATTGATTTTTTAGTTATGTTCTGCATCTTTTTGCCGAAAAGAAATAGTAGAGAGGCAAGTTGTTCCGCGAGGCATTAATCGCCGTAACAGGTAGGGTTGAGGAGGATCAAGATGGTTTCATCGCAAGCGAAAAATGCTTATCAGCAAACGGTAAGGCAGACAAATATTCATCCGGTGGAACTCATTCATATGTTGTATGAAAGGGTTCTGGTTCATCTTGAACTCGCCGAGGCAGCGATACGGGAGGAACAGCCGGGGAGTCGCGGCGAACATTTAAGCAAGGCGATTGCCATCGTTACCGAGTTGTATGTGTCGGTGAAGCCGGATGACGAATCCGATGCCAGTCAGTTTTTGCTCGGCTTGTATGAGGCCATACTTGCCGAATTACCCAAGGTAGGCGCGAGCAAGGACGTGGAAGTGCTTCGACGTTCGCATCGTTACCTGCAAGGTTTGAAAGAAGTATGGGAAGATACCGCCATGCGGGAGCAGGGGCTGGTACCGCAGGGCACGGCGAGTTCGAGTTTGCAGAGTGGCGCTTCTCAGGAAAAGCAGGAGCCTGCAATGGTCAAGGAGGGTGGTGTGTATTCTCCAGCGCAACAGTCCCCTGTTTCGGGACAGGTATCTTTTTCAGTATAGAGTTGATAAGCTCACATGTAGCATGAGGAGGTTGGTATGGATATTAATAGTGTAGCAACGGAAAGCAAGAGCGCTGGTTCGGTGGTGGTTCCTTCTCCCGCGGGGCAGGTGACTGGTGCCGTAGAGCAGGTAAAACCCGTTTCTTCGGTAGCCAATACCGATAACGGCTCCATGGAAGATAAGTCTTTACAGGCTCGCCAGCAGGGTAAGGAAATCATTAATCTTGAAGATGCGGCTCGTTATGCTGAAGAGATCCAGGGCCGTTTGGACAAGATGGGTTCGAATCTCCAGTTCTCGGTGGACGAGAAAACCGAGAGCGTCGTTTTCAAGTTTACCTCGAAAACAGATGGTGAAGTGATTCGCCAGATCCCTTCGGAGCAGATTCTTGAACTGCGGGGCAAACTTGATGATTTGCTGGGGTTGATTTTCGACAGGCGGGTTTGATCGCCAACTGGTCGAGAAAGTTTTAATCTGGTGTAATTTTAGACCCTTGCTGGACGTCAAATTTTTATGGCGATTCGGGAAGGATTTTTGCGTTCTGGTCTTGGGCTGCGACTAACTATCATTCATAGCGTCTGCGCCTCCAGGGGCCTTCTCCTTTTTTTATTTTTATTCCTTCGTCGCCCTCTTCTGCCGGCGTGAATTTTTCCTTGACAATGCCCCCCTGCCTATATAATGTTCTCCGCTGTATTTGCGTTATGAATAGTGGTTCATTTTTTTCCACAAATTATATTTACAAGGAGAT
>JAQYVW010000042.1 GCA_030145325.1 Desulfurivibrionaceae bacterium | reverse complement strand
CGTTTGTGTCGGTATACGGTGTTGTGACCAGTATTACCAAGGTATTCTTCCGGGTTGTATTGTGGGTTAAAATAAGTTTAACTATTTAGTAGATATGTGAAGCAGTCTAAGTTGTGCCGGAAGGTTTTTTGTTCGGCTTTTTTTTGGGGTGAACGTGAAAAAAGTGATGATGCGGTGCGGCTTCCTTGCTGTTTTATGGTGTCTCTGCTGCCTGGGTTTTGTAGGTAATGGGATGGCTGCGTCCGGTGATCTGTTGATGGCCACCGCTTCGGTGCACTTATTAGTCAAACCCAGTCGTACTGCTCCGGTGGTGGCGGTGATCCATAAAGGGGACCGGGTAGTGGAATTGCTCCGTTCGCCGGGGCGCAAGTATGTCCTGGTGGTTCGGCAGGGGGATCATGACAAGGGCTGGGTTGCAGCTGAGAGCCTCAGGAAGGCATCTAAGCGGGTTTCTATGGTCACCGAGCTTGCCGATCTTGGTTTTCGTTCGGGGTACCTGATTGAAGGGCCGGAGAGTAAGCAGGCCCATAACTTCTATTTCTCGGTTCCCCGAGACGCTGTCATCGACGGTGGGGTAGTCCATGTCCACTATCAAGCCTCTTCCATTCTCAATCAGTTGTCCCATCTGCGGGTTGATGTCAACGACATTCCCCGCACCACCGCCCTTCTTTCTGGGCAAGGTGGCCGGGAGCAAGTGCTCACCGTTCGTTTGCAGCCCAGGGATCTTAAGGGCGGATTGCTTAAGCTTACTCTCTGGACCACCCTGGTGGTTCAGGAGGATAGTTGTCTTGATTCTCGGGTCAACACCAGTTATCTGCAGATCCAGCCTGACACCTCCTTGGCCTTGGATGTTCGGGTGCCGGTTTCGTCTGTGCGCGGTTATTGGGATCTGTTGCCGGCAACGGTACGGATCAGTCTCCCCGATCGCCCATTGCGCGAGGAGGAGTTTCGGGCGGCCTGGGAGATGAGCGAGATGCTGATCCGTCAGGGGAAGAAAGTTTTATTCATCGCTTTGCCTAAGTTGGGGCAGGTGGTGGTTGCCCCGGTGGCCGAAATTCGGGCGTCTCTGGATGAACTGTATCATGATTGGCCTCAAGGTGCCGGTGGCAAGCCGTTGATCAATCCTTATCAGCTTGCGGAAAATACTGGTCAGGTGGGTTTGGTCAACGCCGTCGGCGGCAGTTTCATTGCTTTCACCGAGCCTTTTGCCAATGCCCCCTTGTACCTGCTTGACCAACAGTGGCGAGGGCTGGCTGCCGGGTTTCAATACCAAGGGTTGAGTTTGGACAGTGTTGTCAGGATGTCTCAGGATCACTACGAGTTTCGTTTTGACGATCTGGGTATGGATACCTCGCCGCGCCGGATCAATACCGAGGTGGAGTGGAACCTTTCCCTCTCTTCCACCAACGCTCTCTTTCCGCCCAACTATATCCCCGAGCGGCTAAATCTAGAGATCATCGCTTCGCCGAGCCAGACCGATGATCCGTTGATCATGAGTATCTATCTCAACAATGTTCTGCAAGAGGTGTTGCAGTTCGAGGATAACGGTGAACTACAGAGTTTCTCGGTTAATCTCTCTGAAGATTATGTCAGTTTTTTTAATGAGCTTCGCTTCTCTGTTCTGCGTAGCGACGAGATGGGTGACTGCAAAGGTTCCCGCACCCGGTATCCCATTCAAATTCTCCCCCAGTCCACCCTGGTGATGAAGCGATCCCTGGTGGAGCCGCAACGGTTCAGTGAACTGCGGCCCTATTTTGCCGAAGGATTCCAGCTTTTGTTGCCCAGCTCTGCCTTGTCTAGGCCCAAGGAGCAATTGAGCTTGCTCGCCCAACTAAGTGCCGACATGTCCTTGGATGTGGAGAACGGGAGTATCCGTTTCTATGAACAAGGTGAAGAGTTGCATCCTTCTGCCCCCTTTCTGCTCTTGGGCCGGGCCGATGTCAAGCTCGACCGGGTGCCGGTGCGCCTGGATCGTGGTGGCGTGCAGGTGCGGGACAGCAATAACCGAATCCTGCTCAATACCACCGCCTTGCCTGGGGTTACAGTGGCGCAGGTGGTGGAAAGCGGCTCCCATTATGGCCTCTGGCTGGCACCGGCCCATGACGGAGATTGGGCTGCTATTCAGTCGTTGCAATTGAATGATAATGATGTGGCCTTCATGGACAAGAGCGGGGTGGTGCTAACCTTTGACAGCCGCCGCGACGTTTTCCTCAAGCCGTACTATCCAGAATATCTCAGTTGGTTCGACCTGCTCGGTCGGTACCGTTACTGGTTAGTGACCTTGGGGTGGGTGATTTTTGTTCTTGGGGCGATTTATCTATTCCGGCAGAACGCGCGCAGCCGACAGCAACAAAAGGAATAGCAATGACTACGATCCCCCTTGGCAAAGAGAATGGATCCATGGCAACCCCTAAACTACGCATGGGCGATTTGCTGGTTAAGGCTGGCTTTCTTTCCGAGGAGCAACTGACCGATGCTCTTTCTCTTCAGAAAAATTGGGGGATGAGGCTTGGTGATATCGTTCTTGCCAAGGGTTGGGTGCGGCCCTTTGATCTCTATTCCACCCTGGCCAAGCATTATGACAAGCCCTTCGTTAACTTGATGAAGGAGCCGCCGGATCAGGAGTTGTTTGATCGCCGTGATCTGCTTCAATACAGCGAACTGTTGGTTACGCCCTGGCGGCGGATCGACAACGTTCTTCATGTGGCGGTGGTTGATCCCAGTGATGAGGCCATGGCTTTTGTGGCCCACCGTTACGGTGACGATGTTGAGTTGGTTTTTACCTCCAAATTTGATGTTATCTGGCATCTCCAGCACAGCGCCGATAACTATTTTAGTGAACTTGCGGTGAACGATCTCGCCGAATGTAACCCCCTGCAGTCGGCGCGCAACGTATTTACCAATCGCCAGCTTGTTTTCATGGCCATGATCCTCGTTTCTTTAGTCCTTACTCTTTCTTTTTGGCCGATTAAGACCCTGATCATTCTTAATGTCTGCGTTTCGATCTTTTTTTTGCTCAACTTCGGGATGCGCGCCCTGTTGGTTTGGGTGGGGGGAGCGCCGGAGATTGACATCAAGGTCACCGATCAGGATGTGACGGGCATGGTTGATCGGGAGTTGCCTACCTATACGATCCTAGTTCCCATGTATAAGGAAGCAGCGGTGTTGCCCAAGCTCACCGCCGCCTTGCGGCGTATGGACTATCCGCTGGCCAAGCTTGATGTGAAGTTGATTCTTGAGGAAGATGACCAGGAGACCATCGAGGCCGCCAAGGAACTGGGTCTTGAGGGAATCTTTGAGATTATCCGGGTGCCGCCTTCATTCCCTCAGACCAAGCCTAAAGCTTGCAACTACGCCCTGCATTTTGCCCGTGGTGAATTCGTTACTATTTACGATGCCGAGGATCTGCCGGAGTCGGATCAACTAAAAAAGGTGATTCACGCTTTTGCTCTGGCCCCTGAGAATACCGCCTGCATTCAAGCTCGCCTTAATTACTTCAATTCAACTCAGAACTGGTTGACCAAGATGTTCACCTTGGAGTATTCGCTGTGGTTTGATTTCTATCTGCCGGCCCTGGAGGCGTTGAAGATTCCGATCCCGCTGGGTGGCACCTCCAACCATTTCAAGATGCCGGTGCTGCGGAAACTCAAGGCCTGGGATCCATACAATGTTACTGAGGATGCCGATCTCGGCGTTCGTCTTACTCAGCATGGTTATCGGGTCGGCGTTGTCAACTCAACCACCTTTGAGGAGGCCAACAGTCGGTTTGGGAACTGGATCCGGCAGCGGTCGCGCTGGGTCAAGGGTTATATGCAGACTTACCTGGTGCACATGCGCCACCCCCTGAAGCTCTATCGGAGCCTGGGGCATGTAGGTTTCTGGGGCTTTCAATTCTTTATTGGCGGCACGATTCTTAATATGCTGATTGTTCCCTTCCTCTACGGTGCCTATTCGGTGTGGCTACTCACCGGCACCAGGGTTCTTGAGGTTCTCTATCCACACGCCATTCTCTATCTGAGTCTTTTTAATTTGCTGGCCGGTAACACTTTTCTCGTCTATATCGCCATGGTCGGAGCTTTCAAGCGCCATTACTATACCTTGATTCCTTCTGCTTTTCTCTCTCCCTTTTATTGGCTGATGATGTCTGTGGCCGCTTATAAGGCTTTCTGGCAGTTAATCCACAACCCCTTCTACTGGGAGAAAACCACCCACGGACTCAGCGAGGATGTGGGCCTTGAGGTTCTTAATGGGCTTGAGAACTTGGAAGTGGTAGAAGACAGTGCGTGACCTGTTTTCGTTTCGCAACCTCATTTTTTTTCTGATTCTGGTCGTTATCCTTGGCGGGGCCACGGTGTGGTTGTTGGAGCACAATTACCTCAGTGATATCGTCCTCCAGCGGAGTGCAAAATTGCATGGTATCTTCGATGCCCGGCAACTCAAGTTGGAAAATCTCGGCCTTATCTACCCTCACTTGCCTTACTACCTTTTGATCCCCTTTTATTTTATCCCTGGCTTGTCGCCGGTCATGGCTCCGTATCTGGCTTCGATCTTCGTCGGGGCGGCGTTGCTGGTGGTTTGGCAGCAGCAGTTGCAGCAGCGTGGTTACGGCCTGCGGTTCCGGATGGCGATTCTGCTGGTGGTCGTCGCCCATCCGTATTTCCTCTGGGCGATTACCAGTGGCACGGTGCAGGACGCCTTGAGTCTGGTCCTCTTTTACGCCTTTTATCTCAACATTTCGCAGTTGGCCAGTGAGCGAGATATTCGCTCTTTCATTGTCCTGGCCTTGATCCTAGCCACTTACTTCTTCGTTGATGAGCGAGCTATCTTCCTCTTCATCGCTCTGTTGCCGTTGTTGCCCTTGGTGGCGCCCCAGCGCATGATGAAGGCTTCGCCGGTCAGCGTTTATATCGTGATCACCTTTCCTTTTTTGGCTTCGGTGGCTTCTTGGGCTTATCTCAACTGGATCTTCCATCATGACCCTTGGCTCTTTTGGAATTCGCCGGAATCATCTTTTCGGGGTGGTTGGTTTCGAGCCCCTGATGTTGAATGGCTGCGGCTCTATGGTGGCACCTGGTTGTTGCCGATTTTGATCTCCTGTGGTTACGCGTTGGTTTCCTTTCCTGTCTTGGCCTGGCTACTTGCCAGGGTTCGTCGCGATAAGGTATTCTTTGCTGCCTCCATAGTGCTTTTTCTGCACCCGCTCATTGCCATTGGTTTTGGCACCTTGAAGTATTTTGTTACTCATCCTTTGGGGATGCTCTTTCTGTTCAGTAGCGGCATCATGGCTGCCATTGCTCTTGTTCCCCCCATGGGGGCGGTGGCTCGGCGGGGGGTGCTGGTGGCCATGCTGATGGGGGTGGTTGGGGGGTGGTTTACCTTATCTTGGAATCCTGACCCCGAAATTGAGCGCTGGCATGATGCCTTCCTTGGCCAACATCTCACTCCTCAGCATCAAGGTGATTTGGCCTTGGGGATGTGGTTGCGGAGCCATCGGTTGCCAACCTTGCTTGATGAGAAAGGGGGCTTTCGGGTTATTGTTGCTCGTGGTGACGCCAAGGGGCTGTTTTTATCGTTTTCTGATGAGTTTAAAATGGCGTTCAAATACAAGCAGCCTAAGGTTAGTCAGATTGCGGTGCCTAATCCAGCCAGTCTGAATGGCGGAAGAGACATGGTTAACAAGCAGTATCCCTTTTTCTTTGCTCGTGGCATGGATAAATATCAATTGGTTTACGATGATGACGATTGGCGGGTTTATCGCTTGCGACGTGATGAGCGGGTGGTGGCGTATGCGGATTAGGGGGCGTTGGGCCGGTAGCGGATGGTCACTGGGGGTGGGTTGGTTATTTCTGGTCTTGGTTGTGCTCTTTCTTAACGGCTGTGCGGTCAAGCGGCAGCCAACCATGGGCAAGGACTGGCCAGGGCGGCGTGGCGCTAACTGCTTACAGGACGCAGGTACGCCTTGGGGTAGTGAGGCGGCGGCTGAATCTCTGGCTCGTTTACGCGCCCTGGGTGCGGATACGGTCGCTTTTATCCCTTTCCTTCGGCAGGATGATGTTTCTTCTGTGGCGGTACGCCGTAGCGAAGCGGTCACCGACCGGGAGCTGAGGAAGGCCATCAATGAGGCCCACCGGCTAGGATTTGAGGTGTTGCTCAAGCCGCAGGTTTTGGTTGCCAACGGTTGGGCGGGAACCATTGATCCTGGCGACGCTGAGGGATGGGAGCTGTGGTTTGCTGCTTATTCCCGAGCCTTGCTTCACTATGCGCGGATGGCTGAGGAATTGGGAGCGGAATGGCTGGTGATCGGCACCGAATTAAATCATACCGGTGGACAGCGCCAGTGGCCGCATCTGATCGCGGCCATTCGTTCTTGTTATGGGGGTAAACTGACATTTGCCGCTCATAACCTCGAAGGGGTGCGAGGCTTTGCCTATTGGGATCTGCTGGATAGCATCGGTCTGAGTTATTATCCATCGTTGGGTGAATCGGCGGAGTTGCCGGATTTGCGCCGGGCGGTGCAGGCGGCGGTGGATCGGTTGGGGCGCTTGAGCGAGGAGTTTGATCGTCCCCTTTGGTTGCTAGAATTTGGCATTCCCTCGGCTCGGGGCGCGCAGCTGGCGCCTTGGCGTTGGCAACATCTTGATGGGGTGGATGTGGTGGTTGATACCGCTCTTCAAGCCAAGGTCATTGAGTTGTGGCTGGCCAACCTTACCCAACCGTGGATGCAGGGGGCTCTTCTTTGGTGCTGGTCCAGTGATCCGCAGGCGGGTGGCGGTGATGATCCGCATCATACTGTACAGAATAAATCGGCTGAGGCGGCACTTCGCCATCACTGGCAACGTTGAGCAGCATTGGCAAGGATATGCGATTGAAAAGAGCAACGATTACGGTCATTACCATTCTTTGTCTAGGGAGCGGTTGCTTATTGCCGTCACCGGTTGCTGCCGGATCTTGGTTGCTTTCCCAAGGCGAGAACCAATACACATCCTCTTTGTCTTATTCTACTTCCACCGCTTACTGGGATTCTAGCGGCGTATTACATGAATCTGGCCAACGTTCCCATAGTTGGAGTGTTAACCAGCGTTATGAGTATGGATACTCATACTATCGGACCCTCTATCTTAGCACCGATCTGATCCATAAAACCAGCGGATCCGGTTCGGTCTCCGGCCTTGGTGATCTGATGCTGGGGGTGCGGGGGCGATTGAATCGCTACCGAAACGGTCTCGCCTGGGAGGCTGGCGTTATCGTTCCTACCGGCTACTCCCGGGATCGACGGATCCGTCTTGGTTACGGTCGGTTTGGGTTCGAGGTCGCCTTGGCGATGCGTTTTCTTGGCCGAGCAAAGAGCCATGCCGAGGTTGAGGTCAAGGTGCGTCATTGGCAGGGGCCACCAGCCGATCAGTTTCGTCCCTCTTTGAAGTGGGTTAGACAGCTGACCCCCAATTGGAACGGGTGGGGTGAAATCCAGGGGGTTTTTTCCTTCGGTAACGGTCAGCTGGAGAGCATTCCCGGCATTGACTATGATCGGTTGCCGGAATACGACGTGATCCGGGTCGGTTTGGGGGTTAAGCATGCCTTTCGGCGGCGGTGGAGCCTGGGGCTCGGGCTTTATTGGAATGTGTGGGGAAGGAACGCCGGCAAGAGTGTTGGCGGCGACGTTAGTGTCTCGAGGTCTTGGTAATGAAATGTAAAAAAAGATGGTTGGGCTGGGGACAGAACTCCTTGGCTGTGGCATGGGTGGGCAGATGGCGCTCTTCGTTGATGGTGATTTTCCTGGCTTGCGGGATGTTCGGTTGTCTGTTGTCGACAAAAAGCACCGCACCCATCATTACGCAGTCGTCTGCCGGAGCGACAATAACGAATAAAACAGCGGCAGCGACCATGGGAACACCGAGCCAATCTTGGCATCGGGATGAAATACTCACTTTTTCTTTACGGATGGATCCGGTGGACGCCGACGTCCTTTTCAAAAAGGATCCTTTCGATACCTCCTCGTTTCCGGTTCGCTTGGAAGAGGGGCAGCAGTTGCTCCCTGGTCGGGTTGAAGTTAAAGGTAGTTTCACCCGTCGTTTTCCCAAGAAATCGTTGCTTATCAAGCTGGATAGGGGCAACAGTTGGCAGGGAATGCGACGTATTTCCCTCAATGCGATGAGCACTGATCCTACCATGATGCGTGAGTACCTGGCCTGGGATATCTTCCACGCCCTCGGGATGGCGGTGCCCCGGGTGCAGTATGCGCGGTTGCTGATTAATGGCGATTTTGTCGGCCTTTTTCTATTTATTGAGTGGATTGAACCACAGATGTTTGACCGTTATGGGTTGGGAGATGATGGCGCTTTTTTTCATCCTCGCGACAGCGGTTTTTGTGGTGACTTAACCATCTCCTCCTTGGACAAGGATAAGGAGTGTTGGTTTAAGTTGTCTCCTCGCGACAACGATTTCAGCCCGTTGAGCGCATTGGTGAATGAAATGGCGGCGACCCCTGCTGCTTCCTTTGCCGACTTTGTGGATAGTAATTTTGATGTGGATTCGGTGCTCAATTGGATTGCCGGTAATGTCCTGACCAGCGACAATGATACCTATAATAAAAATTATTTTCTCTACCGGAGTACGGTTAGCGGCAAATGGACTGTGGTGCCGTGGGATTACGACCTCACCTTTGGTCGCTCCTGGGATCCGAGTAAGGAGTTTCCAGCCAATGTTTATAACGATAACTTCCAATATTATTACCCCCCGGATGTGGGACAGATTAATCCGCTCAAGGACAAGTTCTTCGCCAATCCCGAGTTGTACAGCCGTTTTAAACGTCGCCTTGGTCATCTTATGGGTGTTGGCGCTGCTGATCCCAACGTGCCAGCGGCAGCCTATGGTTGGTTTTCTCCGGCCCGAGTGGAGAAACGGTTGGCCAACTTAACTCAGCGCATTGGTGCTGACTTAAGTCGGGATCCTTTTGAACAAGGGAGTGGTGAGGAGTATGATCGTCAAGTTGCAACCCTGCGCTATTATCATCTGGCCCGCTATCACTATTTGCAGAGCTTGATTTTTAATAAGACGGTTTTCAAAACTTCGTGCTGGACACCGGCGATGAGCGCTCTGGGCCGAGCGGAAATCGCCGCGCTGCCAGCTCCCATCGCTGGGCAACGGTTACGAGTGCCCCGCGAGATGCGGGCGGCAGCGGAGCTGAGGAAGGGGAAAAGTGAGATTAACTTGGTTGATGCTGAGAACGGTTTGCTCTTGGCAACTCTTCGTTTACGGAAGTTAACCGGGGGCACGCGTTTATCTTTGTCGGTGCTTGCCGAGCAGCCCCCCCCGGTCATCCCACCCACCACCCAGGTCGGTCAGTGCCTTGAGCGAACCTGGGTGGTGGCCAGCCAGGAGCCCGGCGGTGGGTTGGTCACTGATCTTCGTCTGGAATATTTGGAAGAGCATTCGCTGCATAACGAATTTGGGGCGGCGGTGGATGATGAAGAGCAACTGCGGTTATGGATGCTGGATGGGGAAGGGGGGTGGCAACAAATGCCCACCAAGGTGAATGGGCTTGCCAATACTTTAAGCACTGAGTCATTGGCTTTGGAGCCCTTGCGGTTGTATCGTTTTGTTGCCTGCGTGCCAGCTGTTTCTTCGTCAGCCCTTGGGCGTGGCAAATGATCGCAAGTCAATTATTATCGCAAATAACGAATCTCCGCTGGCGGCGTTTTTCCTTGTTCAACGAGGTGGAGGTTGGGGAGCGGCGCGGTGTTTTTCTCCTCTTTTTGCAGGGGTTTCTGCTTCTTTTTGCTTATTATCTGCTGAAACCGATCCGGGAGGCGCTCATTCTTTCCGAAGGTGGTGCTGAGGTACGCAGTTACGCGGTGGCTGCCCAAGCTGTAATCCTTTTTTTGTCTCTCCCTCTGTACGGTGTTCTGCTTCGTTCCCGTTCCGGGGTTCGGCTGTTACGATGGATCACTTTCTTTTTGATCAGTAACCTGTTGGTTTTCTACGTTTTGGGACGAATGGGAGTTCCCATTGGGGTGCCTTTTTTTATCTGGCTCGGCATCTTTAGCCTGATGCTGATTTCTCAGTATTGGGTCTTTGCCGCTGATCTTTTCAACGTGGAAAGCGGTCGTCGTCTTTTTGCGATCATCGCTGCCGGGGGATCATTGGGAGCCTGGGTCGGGGCCAGTAGTGCGGGGTATCTTTTTCGAGTGGTCGGCACCTTTAATCTGATGTTGTTGGCGGCGGTCATTCTTGGTGGGACCACGTTGCTTTGTGGGCGGGCCGCCTTGGCTGTCCCTCGAAAGTCGCGGGGGAGAATGCGAGGGATGTTGGCGGCCGGGGAAGGCGGGGCTTTGCTTAATGGCCTGCAACTTGTACTACGTGATGATTATTTGCGGCTCATGGCCCTCTTTGTCGTGCTGCTTAATTTGATTAACACCACCGGTGAGTTTTTGCTGGCGAAGGTGGTATTAGCCCATGCCACGACTCTGGCGGCGGCCGGTGGGGCAACGGTACGTGAGCTGATCGGCACTATTTATGGGGAATTCTATGGCTGGGTGAATCTTTTGAGCCTCCTGCTGCAGCTTTTCGTGGTTTCTCGTATCTATCGGTTGGTGGGTATCTGCGGCGCTTTGTTGGTGATGCCGTTCATCGCCTTGGTCGGCTACGGTGCTTTTGCTTTCGTGCCGATTTTTTCAGTGGTTTGGCTGTTGAAGGTCATCGAAAATAGCGTCGATTATTCTTTGCAAAACACCACCCGGCATGCCCTTTTTCTGCCTGTGGGCCATGCCGCCAAATATGCCGGTAAAACCACCATTGATACCTTTTTCTGGCGCTGCGGTGACTTGATCCAAGGCGGGTTGGTTTTTGTCGGCAGTACCCTGCTCGGATTCGGTGTTGAGCAGTTTGCCCTGTTGAATATGGCCTTTGCCGGTTGCTGGTTGTTGGTTATTCTGGCCATTGGCCGCGAGTATCGGCAATTCAATACTCCTGTCGTGGAGGGTTGCGGTCTTGAAAGCGGTGGCTAGGGATGGGGCTTTAAGCGTGATGGGTGGTTAGGTCTATAAACAGTTATGTTTGGGTAACTACTTCCAGGGTAGTTGCCTTATTCCTAGATAGTGTCTGTCTATAAATGGTCTTTTCGGAGTCTCACAGGTTCGCTACCCGCCCGATCTCTACGTTATCTTATTAAAGAATAATGCTCGGAGGTAAGCGAAACGAAGTGGAGACTCCGATATCAAACATATGCCTGCGCTTATTTTTTTCGTATGCCTCGGAGTTTCTTGTACTCGCTTACCTGATCTTGAACAAAAATACTCATTTATGGACAGACATTAGAGACCTGTGGCTTAACGTTGTCTCCCTTTTTTGTTTGGTGCTGGTTCTAAGGGCGTGGGGGTGGTAAATTATTGTCATCCTGCTCTGGCGACGCATTGTTTTTTCTTTAGGCAGGGGTGGGCAGCGGATAAAAAAATTAATTTTACCAAGGAGACATAGATGTCCAGGCGATGCCATGAGGTTGATTATAAGATCATTGGTCACGATATGCAGTTGGTTGAGGTGGAGCTTGATCCCGGCGAGACGGTCATTGCTGAGGCCGGAGCCATGACGTACATGGAAGAAGGGATTGACTTTGAGGCCAAGATGGGCGATGGCTCGGCGGCTGATGCCGGGTTTTTTAGCAAGGTGTTGCAGGCCGGGAAACGGGTGATCAGCGGTGAGTCGCTGTTTATGACTCATTTTACCCACCGGGGAATGGGCAAGGGACATGTGGCCTTTGCTGCGCCGTATCCAGGCTCAATTATCCCCGTTGATTTGGCGCATATCGGTGGTGAGTTGCTTTGTCAGAAAGATGCCTTTTTATGTGCCGCCCTTGGCACCCAGCTTGATATTGCCTTTGCCAGGCGGCTGGGGGCTGGTTTCTTTGGAGGTGAGGGTTTTATTCTGGAGCAACTACGTGGTGATGGGATGGTGTTTGTTCATGCCGGCGGCACGGTGATTGAGAAGGAGCTACATAACGAAACCCTGCGCGTTGATACCGGTTGCCTGGTGGCCTTTCAGCCATCTCTTGAATATGATATTGCCCGAGTTGGTAATCTGAAGAGCATGTTGTTGGGTGGGGAAGGGTTGTTCTTGGCTACCCTGCGCGGTACAGGCAAGGTTTGGCTGCAAAGCTTGCCCTTCTCTCGGATGGCTGATCGAATCCTGGCCCATGCGCCATCCGCCGGCGGCAAGCAACAGGGAGAAGGTTCCATGTTGGGTGGTCTTGGGCGGATGCTTGATGGCGATTGAGCACTTTTAGGGTATCGGTATCTGGGCGGGGGGTAATGCAGCAAATTCGGTACCCTGTGAACAGTCACCTTTTAGGTTAAACAAGCTTTTTGTCGGCCATGATTAGTGACGGGGCAGGTTCTGCTGGCTGCTCTGGCAGGGGCAAAGGGATGTTTAGCTCTTCTTGTACTCACCCATCAGCAATCTGTTCTTTGGCGTGATTTCGTCAGGAATGGTCTGGGTCACAATCCGGTATCCTTTTGCTCTAAGTTTCATAGCCCTTACGGCATCCACGGCCAGTGTTTTATCCATCCAGCCTTCGAGATTGTTGGTGGGCGATTCCTTCAGGTTGTGACAACAGGGGAGAACCGCCACCCTTGCCCGTTGTTCCATGGCCTTCTCGATAATCAGATCAGTTAAAGAGCCACAGGCATGGGCTGAGACGACGATATCATCTGGGTGAATGGTGATTTCCTGGATAGGCACTTGTTGGTAAATGATTCTGTTTTGTAGTCTCGGCCAGGAGGTAATCAAGGCGGTGGACAATTTTTCTGCATTTAAAGGGATATTGTTGTCCACCGCGATGGCGGTGGGGGAACTATCATCCAAGATGAGCATTATGTGCGCCAAAAGGCCATGGCCGCAGGCAAGATCCAGAACCCTCCCCCCTCGGTATCGACGTCGGACCCTTTTCGCCATCTCCCACGCTTCATGTAGTTCTTTCCTGGGCAGGGTGCCGGCGCGACAGACCGCTCTGGCGATTTTATTAAAAAGGTTGTGGCCGGGGAATAATTCCTGTTGTTGAGGGGTCAGCCTGTTTTTTGAAGATTTTTTCATGTTAATTTTAAGCTCTCCCTCTGCCTGGTGTTTCTTTACATGAAATTTGATGGCGTCGCAAAAAGTCCCACCTCCTGCGTTGCCGGGATTAAAAAAACTCGCCCGCCTATGGGCAGATTCAAGCAGTCGGAGTCTCCGCCATAATATGGCTACGCTTACCTTTTGCTCCTCTTTGGCAGCGTATTCTGGGTGTCTTGAGAAGTTACATTTTCATTCCGTACGCAAAGCTTCCACCGGTTTCATCATCGCGGCGCGGTGAGCCGGGAAAATTCCAGAGGCAATGCCTATTGTTGCCGCCAATAGTTCGGCCGCGATTACATAGCTCCAGGAGGTGTGGGTGGGTAGGGCTGGGACTAGCACCCCAAGGAGCCAGGCTCCGCCTGCACCCAAGATTAGACCGCCTAGGCCGCCAATCATGGCTAGGAGTAGAGCCTCGCCTAGGAAGATGAAGAGGATTTGTTGCCGCCTGGCTCCTAAGGCACGTAGCAAGCCGATTTCTCCGGTTCGTTCGTTTACGGCGATACTCATGATGGTTAAGATCCCCACCCCCCCCACCAGCAAGGAGATAGAGCCCAGTGCCGCCACCGCCATGGTCAGAATATTGAGTACCGAGCCCAACACTTCCAGCATCTGTTCCTGGCTGGTGATGGTGAAGTCTTCGCTGCCATGGCGTTTGATCAGCAATTGCCGACACTGCTTGGCTACCTCCTGACTGCTGGCTGTGGCGGTGTAGAGCAGATCTATTTCCATCAAACTCTCGCGGTTGAACATGGCCAGGGCCTTGGCGGTGGGGATGTACACCGCGTCATCAAGATCAAAGCCCAGCATCTGCCCCTTGGATTTCATCACTCCGACGACTCGATATCGTTCAGATCCCAGGCGGATTTTCTTCCCCAATGGATTTTCGCTGCCGAACAACTCCTCACGGACGGTGCTGCCCAACACAGCAAAGGAACGGGCTGCCTGGGGCGGATCATCGGGAAGGAAGCTGCCAATGGTTACCGGGATTTGCCATACTTTCGGCACCTCTGGGCCGGTGCCGAAAACATTGGTGCGACGGCTGCACCGCCCTGCTTTAACTTCGGCATTGCCCTGCACAAAAGGTACAGAGGCGATCACCTTGGGAAGCTGCCCCAGCGCCACGGCATCTTCAATGGTCATGGGGCGAACATTGCTGACTACGGCGCCGGAGATACCATGGGTGGTCTGCCGACCGGGGGTGATGGCGATTAGGTTGGTGCCAAATTGAGTGAATTCAGCGAGCACAAAACGATGTACTCCTTCTCCCAGCGAAGTCAGCAGTACTACTGCAGCAATGCCGACGCCGATGCCCAGCGCGGTGAGCAGGCTTCGTAACCGTTGCGTTCGCACTGCGCTGGTGGAGAGATGGATTAAATCGCCTATTCGCATATGATTCCTTGCCGAAAACCTTTATCGTCGGGCCAACGCCTCGGCTGCTGCTAAGCGCGCAGCTGTTCTGGCCGGTAGAACGCCAAAGAGCAAGCCGGTGGCGAGGGCCACGGTAAAGGCCAGTAACGCCGCCCATGGCACCGGTTGGATGGGGAAGTTTGGCAGCAGGAAACTTAACAGTTGCAGGCCGAGGATTGCCACCAGCAAGCCCAGCAATGCTCCCGTAACCGATAAGAGTGCGGATTCGGTGAGGAATATCCGCATGATCTGACTTCGTGGCGCGCCCAACGCCTTTAACAACCCAACCTCGGTCCGACGGTTGGAAACCGCCACCAGCATAACGTTCATGATCATGATCCCGGCCACCACCAGACTGATGGCAGCGATGCCGCCCACCGCCAAAGTCAAAGCCCGGAAGATGCGGTCAAAGGTGGCGAGGATGGCATCTTGAGTGATGACGGTGATGTCGTCTTCACCTTCATGGCGCTGACTGATAGTGGTGCGGATATTCTCTTTGGCTTTGGCAATGGCCTCACTGCCGGTTGCTTCCACCAGAATGCGAAACAGGGAGGCGGTATTGAACAAGGCCTGGGCCGAGGCCACCGGGATGGTGACGGTTTCGTCGATATCGTCGCCCAGAGAAACCCCCATGGGGGAGAGAACGCCGATAACCCGGAAGCGACGGTCACCGATTCGCACCCGTTGGCCCAGAGGGTTATTGTTGCCGAAGAGTTCTACTTTCAGCTTGCTGCCCAAAACACATACCGCACTGCCACGGCTGGGATCGGTGCGGGGGAGAAAGCTGCCTTGACTGACTTCCAACTTGCGCATGGTTGCAAGATCGGCGGTGGCGCCGACCACCAGCACTTCTCGTTCCAGTTGTTTTCTGGATACAGGTGCCGAGCCCACCACAATTGGTGAAACACAGGCTACGCCGGCCAGCCGTTGCAGAGCCATGGCGTCATCCAAGGTGAGATCACGGGGGGTGGCGCCAAGGAGTGGTGGTGGCCCCCCAACGGTTTCGGAGCGGCCCGGCAGGACAATGATCAGGTTTGTGCCCAACGATGAGAACTGGTTGGTAATATACCGCCGGGCGGATTCTCCCAGCGAGATCAGCAGCACCACCGAAGCCACGCCGATGGCCATGGCGATCAGCATTAGTACCGTGCGAAAGCGGTAGGAGATTATTGCCTTGCCGCTGAAGCGGAAGATGTCTTGGCTCTGCATGGCATTTTCTTTGGTTCAGTTTGTGCGGATCTCAGCCCTTATGCTGGCAATCGTGATTAATTTCTATTTTGTACCTAAGGGATGATGCGGCCATCCACCATCTGGATGCACCGTCGTGCTCGCAGACCAAGTTCAGGATCATGGGTAACCATGATCACGGTCATGCCATTACTGTTAAGTGTTTCCAGGATCTCGATGACCTCATAACCGGCAGCCCGGTCAAGGTTGCCGGTGGGTTCATCGGCGAGGATCATTTTCGGTTCCATGATGATGGCCCTGGCGATGGCAACCCGTTGTCGCTGGCCGCCGGAGAGTTGGTCAGCCCGATGGCCGCCGCGGTTGGTAAGGGAGAAGTCAGCCAGGGCCACCGCCACCCGTTCCTTGCGTTCTGCGGAGTCTATCCCGGCCAAGGTCATGGGAAGTTCGATGTTTTCTGCGGCAGTGAGCCTCGGCACCAGATGAAAAAATTGAAAAACAAAGCCGATCTTGTGGCGTCGCACCTCTGCCTGTTGATCTTCATCAAGTTCGCTGACCTTTTCCTGGTCAAGAAGGTAGGTGCCTTGATTTGGCTGATCAAGGAGGCCAAGGATGTTGAGGAGAGTTGATTTCCCAGAGCCGGATGGTCCCATGATGGCGATATATTCTCCGGCGGTAATGGTCATGTTGATAGCGCGTAAGGCATGGACCTCTTCGTCGCCCACCGGGAAAATTCGTTCTATATCTTGTAGAGAGATCATGGCCCCTCGGTGATGGTGACCCTGGCGTTATCCTCAACGCCATCCTGGTCGATTGAGGTAAGAACCTGTTCTCCTTCCGCAAGGCCTCCCGTGACCTCGGTCTGTTCCCAGTTGGAGATGCCGGTGGTGATGTCGCGACTGTGGAGGCGGCCATCTTTGCTGGCATAGACATAGACCTTTTTGCCGTCGATGATGGTCTGGGTTGGAATGCGGATGGTGTCAGGACTGACCTTGGCGATGATTTCCACGTCAGCACTGTAGCCGGCGAGGAGAATGGTGTTTTCCGGTGCTTGGCAGAATTCCACCTCAACGTCCACAGTGCGGGCCTGTTTTTCAACATCCAGAACATAGGGAGAAACACGTCGCACTGTACCGGCAAAGTGGCGTTCGCCATAGGCATCAAGAATGATTCGGGCCTTCATCCCGACCTGGATATCAGGGGCATCAACTTCATCGATGGGGGCGGTGACATAGAAACAGTTGGTATCCAGCAATACCACCGTCGGCGGGGTGGCTATTCCGGCCGGTGAGGGGGTGACGAACTCATTTAATTCGCCGTTGATCTTGGCGACAATTCCGGTAAAGGGGGCAATGAGGCGGGTGCGTTCCAGTTCAGCATTGATGACCTTAAGCTGGGCGCGGCTGGTTTCGGCATCAGCTTTTGCCGCCGCATATTCAGCTTCCCGGATATTTACTTCGGTGATCTTGTTGTCGGTTTCTTGTTCTGAAACTGCGCCGGACGGTTGTAAGCGGAGGAGTCGATTTGCCTCCCGAGCAGCTATTTCAGCCCGTTGGTGAGCAGCTTCGGCGTGGGCGGAGGCTGTGCTGAGCTGGCTTTCCGTCAGTACCAGTTGCGCGGTAAGATCTTTGTTCCAGAGTTCCAGTAGCAGTTGCCCTTTGTTTACTTGGTCTCCTTCGCTGACCTGAAGACGAGCAATTTGGCCACCAACCCCAGGCGACAGATTAGCTTGTCGGCAGGCCTTCAGCGTGCCAGCTCTGGTGTTGGCTACTACCTTTTCAACGGTGCCACGGGTAACCGGCTGCACCACAACAGTAATTGGTTTTTGCTGAAAAAATTTCCAGGCCACAACGGCGGCAACAGCAACAAGTACAACAATGACAAATAGGCGTAAACGGAAGCTCGGCATATTGATCCTTACGGGTTTGTCTTAGGGTGCATTGGCTAATAACTTAATCTTCTAATGGAATCAGGGGATTGGTCAAGGGATAAAAACAATTGGTGACTTCTCCTTGGGGAGAGAAAGAGGCCTGTCTTGTTCTGGGAGTGAAAACTATTCTTTTTATCCGTTTTATTCGTATTTTTTGTTGTTTGACAAGCTCATTTGTTTCTGCGTCTAATAGCTGTATCTCAACTCCTGATGATGTCCATTCTGGATTTTTTGCAAGGGATCATGTGATGAATCTGTTCTTCTATTATTTCTCCAAATCTACAGGCAAGAAAAACTTGTTTGCTTGTCTGAATTTCATTTGTCCAATGGTTTTCTTGATAGCAGCCTTTGCTGGCGACGTTAAAAGTCCGATCCTCTACCTCTTGGCGGGTTCCTGAAAGAATAGAGGCATTCAAGAGAATGCTTCCTGTTTTTGGGTTTAACAGTGCATGTTTCAGTTGTTACCGTTAGGTAACGTCTGTTCTTTGTTCATGTTACCAGTAGGTAGCGGTAGCCATTTGTTATAGATAGAAGGTAATTGCTGCTAAACAAATTAGAACGTCTCATTATTACAGATAAAAAATACCTGGATCGTTGTTTTCCTGCTGGTGGAACGGTTTTTGCTCAGTTTAGTTTATACCGAAACCAAACCGCAAGCTGTAGGGACGACGGATTCATTCAACGATGAAGTGATGCAAAAGAAAAGGGAGGATATATGCCGATCTTAAGTTATCTGGCGTTGCCCCAGACCGGGGGGCTGAAGCAATTATGTAACGATCTTGATGGGTTGGAGTATTGTGAGATCATTCCATCTCTTAATGAAGAGGTTGTGGTTCTGGTGACTGACACTCCAGATCTTAAGGCTGAGAAGAATCTACAGAAAACCTTGAAAGAACTACCTTCATTGCAATCATTAAGTATGACTTTTGGCCATAACGCTGAACAATAAATAGGGAGGCAAAGGGGAAACATGAAGCTAAACAGAAGATCATTTATCAAGTCTGCTGCCGCAGGCAGTGCTATTGCCACCGCTGGGGCGCTTTTTCCCGGGATTAGCTTTGCTCACTGGCAAAAACAGGAAGGTGCATCCGGTCAAATCACCTGGCAGAAGGCTCCCTGTCGTTTCTGTGGAACCGGTTGCGGGGTTCTGGTTGGCGTCTCCGGAGATCGTGCCGTGGCCGTTAAAGGTGATCCCAACTGCAGCGTTAACAAAGGATTATGCTGTGTGAAGGGCTATCATTCCGTGCAGGCCCTCTATGGCAAGGATCGGCTCACCAAGGCCAAGATCAGAAAGGGCAACAAGATGGTTGAAGTACCCATCAAGGAAGCCTTGGATGTCATCGCTGCCAAGATGAAAGAGACCATCAAGAAACACGGCAAGGACTCTGTGTCCATGTACGGTTCCGGTCAGTGGACCATCCCCGACGGTTACGTTGCCTCGAAGCTTTTTAAGGGTTGTATCGGCACCAATAATGTTGAGGCCAACGCTCGTCTCTGTATGGCCAGCGCTGTTACCGGCTTTCTGACCTCTTTTGGCTCCGATGAGCCCATGGGTTGTTACGAGGATATCGAGCATGCCGATGTTTTTGTCACTTGGGGAAATAACATGGCCGAAATGCATCCGGTTCTTTTCTCACGCATGCTGGCCAGTCGTAAGCGCAAGAAAGATGTTACCATCATTGATTTTGCCACCCGCACCACCCGCACCAGCCAGGCTGCCGACAAATCCATTCTCTTTAAACCCAACACCGATCTGGCCGTGGCCAACGCTATCTGTTACGAAATTATTCGCAACAAGTGGGTGAATTGGGACTTTGTCAAGAAGCACACCACCTTTCACAAGGGTAAAACCAATATCGGCTACGGCACCGAGGATCATTTCAAGTTTAAAGACGCTCCTGAGGATATTTCCTTCAATGAATATAAGGAGTTTCTCGAGGATTACACCCCGGAGAAGGTGGAAAGAATCTCCGGCGTTTCCGCCAAAGACATCAAATATATGGCTTCCTTGTACGGTGATCCCAAGAAAAAATGTACTTCCTTCTGGTGCATGGGGATGAACCAGCATGTGCGGGGCACCTGGATCAATAACCTTGTTTACAATATCCATTTGCTCACCGGCAAGATTTCTACTCCGGGCAACAGCCCATTCTCTCTTACCGGTCAGCCCAGTGCCTGCGGTACCGTCCGCGAGGTGGGCACCCTGACCCACAAGCTTCCTTACGGCGTAGTCATGAACGAAAAGGCCCGCAAGAAAGCGGCTAAAATCTGGAATGTGCCGGTTAGTAATATCGATCCTAAGCCCACTTACCACACGGTGGAGATGTTTCGGGCCTTAGATCGTGGTGACATCCGTTTCATGTGGATTCAGGTGACCAACCCGATGATCACCATGCCGAACCTCAATCGCTACCGCAATGGGGCTTTGAAGGATGATCGATTCATCGTCGTCTCTGATGTTTATCCCACCCCTACCACCGATGTCGCTGATGTTATTTTGCCGGCGACCATGTGGGTTGAGCAGGAAGGGATGTTCGGTAACTCCGAGCGGCGCACCCAGCATTTTGATCGGATTGTCCCCGGCCCCGGTGAGACCATGAGCGACACTTGGCAGATTATCGAGGTTGCCAGAAGACTTGGTTTTAAGAAGCAGTTTCCGTGGAGCAAAAAGGATTATATCGGCAAGATCTGGGAGGAGTATCGTCGCTTTCATGATCATCCCAAGCACAATATGGCTCCCTATACGTTGCTGAAAGAGCGTTCCGGCGTGCAATGGCCCTTTGTCAACGGTAAGGAGACCAGATGGCGTTTTAATGCCAAGTATGATCCGGCCTGCAAGCCCGGCAGTAAGTTTGATTTCTACGGCAAGAAAGATGGTAAGGCGTGGATCTGGGCTCGTCCTTACGAGTCTGCCGCTGAGTCGCCAGATAATGAGTATAACTTCTGGCTCAATACCGGGCGGGTGATTGAGCATTGGCATACCGGGTCCATGACCAGGCGGGTGCCCATTCTGAATGCTGCCATGCCGGAGTCCTATGTTGAGATCAATCCCGAGGATGCTATGGATCTCGGGGTGGTTAATGGCGAGAAGGTTAAAATCATCTCCCGGCGTGGGTCGGTGACCATGAAGGCCTCCATCAATGGTCGTGGCGTGCCGCCGCGGGGGCAGGTTTTTGTGCCTTTCTTTGATGAAAGCTACAAGATCAACGAAGTCACCCTGGATGCTTTTTGCCCGATTTCAAAGCAGCCTGATTATAAAAAATGTGCAGTCCGTCTGGAGAAAGCATGATGAAGAAAGCAGAGACCATCTTCGGCAAGGTTGTTTTTGGTTTTGCCGCTGTCTGCTTATTCGGAGCCTTGGGTGCGCAGTCTGTTCAGGCAGCGCCGGGGATCCCCCAGGGCTTTGATTCCGATGGCGAAAAAATCTTTAACAGGTATAACGAAACCCCTCTGGCGGCCATGACCGGCACCGACGGCACCCGTAATCTAAATGCATATTACGATCTCCGTCAGTATCCTGGTTCGCCGCCAAGGATACCCCATAAGGTGGCGACTTCTTTTTCGGGAGAAGCGCAGAACTGTCTCGCTTGCCATGAAACCGGCGGTTATGACCCGGAACTGGATGCTTTTGCGCCGGTAACCCCGCATCCTGAAAATGTACTTTGCTACCAGTGTCATGTGCCCATGCGTACCGACAAGCTCTTTGTTGAAAGCGAATGGCAATCCATTAATCCGCCCAAGTTGGGGTTATCGCAACTGGGCGGTTCTCCTCCTCCCATCCCGCATAGCCTTCAGTTGCGAGAGGATTGTATCGCCTGCCATACCGGCCCGGCAGCGGTGGCGGAGATTCGGGTTGAGCATGCCTCTCGCGGCAATTGTCGGCAATGTCATTTGCCCATGGTGGCTACCGAGCCGCCGGTAAAAGCGTTTAAGAGAAACTAATTTTCAGGAAGATAGAACAGTTATGAAAAAAATAATCTTGAGTTCTAGCCTGTTTTCTCTTGTCCTGGGCTTGATGCTCATGCCTGGGCAGTATGCCTGGGCGGGGTCTAGGGCTGGGTCGGTGTCGGAGCGGATTTTAGCTGCTGATCACCAACTTGATTCCATGCAAGTGGAATCGGCGCATCAGTTGCCGGTGAAAACAGTTGAAGCGCAGATGAAATATCAGGGTGGAACCTTCAAGGTGCTTGCCCGCAAGGATGAAATTGGTCGCTATCGGTGCAGTGTCTGTCACAACGATAAGCCGGTGCGGGTTAAGAATGGCGCTCTTTTTACCCACAGTGATGTGGTGATTAACCACGGTCAGGGAGAAAATGAACTGGCCTGTGTTGATTGCCACGACAAGAAGGATCGCGACGTCCTGATTGACAAGCAGGGGCGGAAGATTGATTACGACCACAGTTATCAGTTGTGTGGTCAGTGTCATTTTCGTCAGAAGCGTGACTGGGTAGGCGGTGCTCACGGCAAACGCGAGTCTTACTGGGCCGGTGAACGGGTGGTGAAGAACTGCACCAGTTGTCATAATCCACATTCCCCAGCGTTTAAAACCAAGATGCCGGAGACTTATTCTCTGCCGCTGGACGAATAGGGGGTGTTATGAGTTCCGAAAATAAAAAAGATGAAGAGATGAAAACAAATAAGGTGCTGGCGGGTAAAACCACTCGTCGGAATTTTATGAAGAATCTTTCCATTGCTGCCGCCGCTGGATCAGCGGGGCTGGTCACTGGTGGTTGTGCAGGCAGCGCCACCAGCGAAGAGGCAGGATTGAAGTGGGAAGAATATTTCAAGAATAACTATCGCCTGATGACCCAGAAAGAGAAGGACGAAACTGTTGCGCGATTAGTGCGGCTGGCCAAGTTGCGAGATAATCGAGATATCCAGATGTCCAATCAGGGCCCGCACGAAAACGTGTTGTTTGGCTACGCTTTCAATATCTCCCGCTGTAAGGGATACATGGATTGTGTCGAGGCGTGTGTGCAGGAAAATAACCTGGATCGCAAGTCAAAGACCCAGTACATCCGGATCTTTGAAATGGATCCAGGCCAGCTTGACCCCACCACCGGTGATGGCAAGTTTCACCATGAGGTGCCGGTGGATGGCAAGTTTTACATGGGCGTGCAGTGCTTTCATTGCGAAAACGCACCCTGTATCAAGGCTTGTCCCACCAAGGCGACCTGGCGTGAGCCGGACGGTATTGTGGTGGTTGATTACGATTGGTGTATCGGCTGCCGGTATTGTTTAGCGGCCTGCCCCTACTGGGGGAGGCGCTTTAACTGGGGCGACCCACAGGTTCCCGAGGCAGAGGTCAACGTCGATCAACATTATCTCGGAAACCGGATGCGGATGAAAGGGGTGATGGAAAAATGCACCTTCTGTGTCCAGCGCACCCGCAAGGGGAAGCTGCCAGCCTGTGCCAATGCCTGCCCCACTGGTTCGCGAGTGTTCGGTAACCTGCTCGACCCGAACAGTGAAATCCGCTTTGTCTTGGCCAATAAGAAGGTCTTTCGGTTTAAGGAAGAGTTGGGGACAGATCCCAAGTTTTGGTATTTCATGGATTGATCACCGGGCGTCGTAAGACAAAACCTGCTTTTGGATGTGAAAAACAAAGGGAAAAATGATGACTACTAACCCTGATAAAGGAATTGTTGCTTTCGTCTCGGACTGTATGCGCTGGGCATTTACCGGCGGCACGGTTTTTAAGATCTATTTGGCTGTGGTTCTGATCCTGATGGTGATGGGCGGAGTTGCCTATAGCCGCCAGTTTCAGGAAGGGCTGATCGTTACCGGGATGACCAATATCGTCAGCTGGGGACTTTATATCTCTAACTTTACTTTTTTTGTTGGGGTGGCGGCGGCAGCGGTGATGCTGATCCTGCCCGCTTATATGCTTAAGGACAAAGATCTGCAAGAAGTGGTGATCATCGGCGAGGGGGTGGCGGTTGGCGCTCTGGTGATGTGTCTGATGTTTATCACCGTTGATATGGGCAGTCCGCTCAAGGTTTGGCATATGATTCCGGGCATCGGCCTCTTTAACTGGCCGTCGTCCATTCTTACCTGGGACGTGCTGGTCTTAAACGGCTATCTGGCCTTGAACGGTCTGGTTCCCCTGTATATACTTTACTGTAACTATAATAACCGCAAACCGGTGGGTTGGAAGTACATGCCCTTTGTCTTCCTTTCCATCTTCTGGGCTGTTTCTATCCATATGACCACCGCCTTTCTCTATCAGGGATTACCGGCCCGGCCTTTTTGGAATAATCCCTTGCTTGGCCCCCGTTTTCTGGCCTCGGCCTTTGCTGCCGGTCCGGCAGTGATTATGATGGTCTTGATCGCCATCAAGGAGCAAACCACCTACCCCGTTGATATAAATATCTTCCGTAAGCTGAATCGGATTATTGTTGTCTCGGCGGTGATTAATCTGATCATGTTGTTCTCCGAGGTTTTTAAGGAGTTCTACAACTTCACCCACCACAGTCTTTCCGCCCAGTATCTCTTCTTTGGTCTGGATGGGCATGATTCTCTGGTGCCGTGGATCTGGACTGCTATCTCCCTTAATATCTTTGGAACCTTGCTCTTTGCTTTCGGCCCCAGTATAAAATATCGACCGCGTTATTTGATGTTGGCGGCGGCCAGCCTTTTTACCGGCATCTGGATTGAGAAGGGCTTTGGTTTGATTATTCCTGGTTTTGTGCCGTCGCCCATGGGCGAGGTGGTTGATTATACGCCAAGTTCAACCGAGATTATGATTACTCTGGGTGTTCTTGCCACCGGCGCTCTGGTTGTGACCTTGCTGATTAAGCCTGCTTTGATTATTCTCCGTAAGCATAAAGAAGACGCTGTGGAAACAACAGCCAGTTGTTAAATGAGCAAGGGTGAGAATATGGCTACCATTGAAGCAATCTGTGTCAGTAAGAAGAAAGGGATCGTCAAACGGGCGGTGGCGCAAGCTACCTTTGAGGCGGATTTCGGTATTGTTGATGACGCCCATGCCGGTAAATGGCATCGGCAGGTGTCGCTACTGGCCGGTGAGAGTATTGATACGGTGAAGGAGAAACTGCCGACCCTGAAAGACGGTGCCTTTGCCGAAAATATCATCACTCGGGGCCTTGATATTTCTGCCATCGCTGTTGGTGATAGTCTCAAAATCGGTAGCGACATTCTTCTTGAAATCACCCAGATCGGCAAGAAATGTCATAACGACGGCTGTGCGATTAAAAAGGCCACTGGTGAATGTATCATGCCTAAAGAAGGGTTGTTTGCGAAAGTGATTAAGGGTGGCGCTGCCAAGGCGGGTGATGTGATCACTATCAAGCAATAATTGTTTTGGTCGAAATCTGACCTTAAGCCCAATTGTTTCAGTGATTGTGGCGTTTTTGTTTGTAATCATCTTAGGCGAAGGGAACCCTCGGTGGCTCCCTTCGCCTTTTTTTTCTCCAGAGTGGGGAGGGAGTAGTTTGCCAACCAATCAGAGGATATGCAGCATTTGCAGGGAGTTGCCTCTTTATCTTGCCTGACTATACTTTGATGCTTATGTTTTCGTGACCTGACCAGATAAAACAACCATGGAGGCACGACCATGAAAACCATCACCCTTGTCCTTCCCTTTCTCTTTATCTGCTTGCTTCTCTGGGCCGGATTTTCACCGGTTTTGGCCCAGGATAAATCACTTAAGAAAGCAACCTTTGCTGGCGGCTGTTTCTGGTGCATGGAAAAGCCCTTTGAAACCCTTCCCGGTGTTAGCGCAGTACTCTCTGGCTACATGGGCGGCACCACCCAAAACCCGAACTACGAAAATTACAGCGCTGGTGGTCATCTCGAGGTGATCGAGATAACCTATGATCCTGAGCAAACCTCCTACCAGCAGTTGCTGGATGTTTTCTGGCGACAGATCGACCCAACTGACGCGGGCGGACAGTTTGTGGATCGAGGCCACTCCTACACCAGCGCGATCTTCTTTCATGATGATGAGCAACGAGACATTGCCGAAGCATCTAAACGCGTCCTCGGTGGTCGGGCCATCTTTGCTCAGCCCATGGTCACCCCGATTTTACCAGTGGCTGCTTTTTTCCCCGCCGAGGAATATCATCAGGACTATTACAGGCAAAACCCCATCCGTTATAAATATTACCGCAACAACTCGGGCCGTGATCGGTTTTTGGATAAGATCTGGGGCAAGGGGCGTAAGCTCTTCACCGATAAGGAACTGCGGGTAAATCTCAACAAACTGCAATATGAAGTCACCCAGGAGGATGGCACCGAACCTGCCTTCAACAACAGCTACTGGAACAACAAACAAGCTGGTATCTATGTGGATATCGTTTCCGGCGAACCACTCTTCAGCTCCCACGACAAGTATAATTCCGGCACCGGCTGGCCCAGCTTTACGCGACCGCTGGTTGCCGAGAACATTGTTGAACGGGAAGACCGGTCATTTTTTGCTACCCGTACCGAGATCAGAAGCCGTTGGGGAGATTCTCATCTTGGCCATCTCTTTAACGATGGCCCGCAACCCACCGGTCTTCGCTATTGCATGAACTCGGCAGCGTTAAGGTTCGTGGCGGTGGAGGATCTTGCTAGGGAGGGGTATGGGCAATTTCGGGAGGCTTTTGAGCCTTGAGCATAGGAATGAGCACGGTTAAAGAGTTGGGGGGAGGTGTCGTGCAAAAAACTTGTCAGCGATCATTGTCCTGCGCTTAGTAGTTAAGAAGGGCTCGTTCGATGACCATTGAGGTGTCAATGTTTATGGAGAGGAAAAAACTTTCTAAATCCACCCGGCTTTCTTCGCCGGACAACTGAAAATGAAAATCAAAATCCTTGAGGGAGGCATAAAAGGAATCAAATACTGCTTTTTCCGTTTTGAGGCAAATTCGACAAACACGCTTGATTTCATGAAAATTGGCAAAATGTTGCATGATCATAAAAAAGCATACCGCCGAAAGGTATCGCGTTCCAGGATGCAGGAATAGGCCGGGATAGAATGTCATTACATTAATCTTGCTGGTAACATCGTCAAAGTTGACAGTCAAGGAGCAAGAAATATCCAAGCCCGTTATTTTGTGATAAACAAAATATTCAAGCTGAGGGCCATCAATGCAGAAATTTATACCGTACTCTGCTAGCAAGTCAGGAAGGTGAGATGTTATGAAAGCAGAGACCGTGGTCGGTGAATGGAAGGCATTCATACTTGGTCTCCTTCAGGAGAGAGTAGCAGGGTGATGGTTGAAGAGTCCTTTTCTATGTGGTTGTCTTTTCGTTATTTTTGAACGTTATCACGCTTTGCTTTTGTTTGTCAATGGCTATCATCTTCTTGTCCGTTTCCCTCTTGCCAAATACTTGGTGATGAAAATCTGATCAGTTCTGCCTTTGCTCATCTCTTTATCAAATCACATCAATGACTTGAAAGATACCTGAGAGCGAGAAATTGGACTGGCATGGGTAATAGTTTGATCTTCTATGGGTAATGCAATTAGGTAACTATTAGCTAAAGGTTATTGCAAGTAGCGGGGATAAGGGATATGAATGACGGCAGAAATTTTCTAGGTTTTTTTAATAAAAACAGAACAATCCTCTTTTGTGGAGAATATGATACTTGACTGAGATATGCAAAAAATGCGCTGAATGTTGTAAAAATTACCCTTTTGTAGATCTCACTCAGAGTGAAATACATGTGTTGGAAAAAGAGACCGGGTTGCATTCCGATCTGTTCACCAACGGAAAAGGGAAAGAGATTGAAGAATATTTCTTACAATTTAAAAAAAATGGTCATTGCCATTTCTTAAATGAAATAAATGGTGGTTTTTCTTGTAGCGTATACGCTGCAAGACCAGGAATTTGTAAAACTTACCCCTCCAGGCCTACCCAGCAAAACCTCTGTGATACCCATAAGAAAAAGTTCATCAGTACCCTCTTCGGTTAACAACACAGCCCCAGAATGATGAGGGTGGATCACGCCCATGGGGTTAGACGACCAGTCAGGTCGTTAATTGGGAGAAGATGGTCAACTTTGCGTTATTGAATTGATAGATGCGGCGGCAAGCTTCGCTGCAGTCGTCCATCTGCTGCGCCTTGCCAACAAACGGCGGAGCAGATGGGGGAATGGTTGGAAACGGATTAACTAGTGCCTGTCCATAAATGGTCTTTTCGGAGTCTCACAGGTTCGCTACCTGCCCGATCTCTGCGTTATGTTCAAAAAATAATGCTCGGAGGTAAGCGAAACGAAGTGGAGACTCCGATATCAAACATATGCCTGCGCTTATTTTTT
>JAQYVW010000041.1 GCA_030145325.1 Desulfurivibrionaceae bacterium | reverse complement strand
AAGAACCCCAATGAATCCACTAGCAAAAAAAACGCTACTAAATTGCAGACGTCCATGACTTAGCCACGGTACAGAAACCATTGTCAAAACACCATTTTTCTGCTATCAGACTTAAGCTATTTTGAAAAATCAACCAAGGCGATACAAACAAATGACCCAGCGAACAGAAAACGATAGCAAAGAAATGGCCTATGTCCAGTCACACCCAGGCATGATGCCTCAGGAAGAAGATGAAATCGATCTCCTCGAACTCTGGAATGTTATCTGGAATGCCAAATTCTTTATCGCCGGTTTCAGCTTGGTTGCCACTGTTTTGGCGGTTGTCATTACCCTTTATATCCTACCGGTGACCTATAAGTCAGATATGGTTCTCCAACCCACCCAAAGCAACAGCGGCGGTGGCATGAGTGGGTTGGCAGCACTGGCCGGCAACCTTTCCTTTCCCATCAGCATGCCCGGCAACGGCAAGAGCAGCCAAATTCTAACCTTCCTAAATAGCCGTAACCTCCAGGAACGCTTAATCAAAAAGTACAACCTGCTGGCGCGATTTTATGCTAACCAGTGGGACAGTGAAAAAAAAACATGGAAAAGTAACGACCCTAAAAAACAACCCTCGGTTGTTAAAGCACTACAGGGTCAAATTCTAAGAAGTGCCTACGCCGTCAACCAGGACAAAAAAACCTCCCTAATCAATGTCTCATGGGTGGACCAAGATCCTGCTTTTGCCCACCAGATGCTACAAAGAATAATCACCGAACTGAACCATTACCTCAATAACGAATTCGAATTCGACGCCAAGCGAGAACGGCAATTCGTAGAAAAACAACTTACCAAAGCCACCAAAGAACTAGAACACTGGGAACGGCAAGTTCCAAGCCAGCAACTGACCTTAGCCACCATCCTGCGGGAGCAAATGGCGACCCAAAGCGTTTACACCGAACTGCGCAAGCAGCTAGAACTATCCAAAATCACCGAGGCCAAAGAGCTGGTGCGCTTCAAGGTTCTTGACCCACCCTTTACCCCTGAACGAAAATTTGAACCGAAACGCACCAAGATATGTGCCCTTACCCTTGTGACCTCAGGTTTTCTCGCCATATTTATCGTCTTTCTGCGCAACGCGATAAAAGGACGGAGGACTGAGGACTGAAGTTGTCCAAGAGGGCAAGTTGCAAGATTCAGGAAAAACAAAGCAGCCAATCGTTTCACCACCCCCTCACCCCTTGGATCTTGCCCCCCATAACTCCTTCATAACAAAAGAAAGAATGGTACGCCCATCTGCCGAAAATCAGATCGCAAGCTGACGAAACACAAAATACCTCTTTGAACAAAAAAAAATCCCCTGCCCAATACAAAATGGGGAGAGGACTCCATCCAAACCCCAGGCAACTCTGCCGCTCTTCTATTCTTGTAGTTACAAATCAGGCTTGGTCCAAAACAGCCAACAAGCGCCAAACGTGAACGAAACAATACTCAGCATGGGCAAAAAATAGTTCAGCAAGCCATCCGGTCACAAATATCGCCTAAAAAAACAATCCCCCGCCTGTCAAAATACCCAACCGCACCCATCCAGATCGCTACTGCCCAGATGTACGCCACATCAAAGAAAAGAAGATACCCCAAGAACCAAAAATGCAGCCGAATAACTTAGCGCCAACCATCGATTACGGCGGGCATGACGGCGGGCGGTAAACTTAAACAAAATCAAAATCGGTACCGCCTGGAGGCAGGCCCAAACCAAACTTAATTGCTTTGCAGCGGACAATTCCAAGGTCGGTGCCAACACCAACGGAACAAACCAGACCACCACGATCAATATTAATTCAAAGCTAGTGGGGAGCAGCAACCGCTTATGGCGCTGGGCAGAGAACAACACCGGCACGCTCCACAAGAAGGCAACAACACCCAAAACAACCAGATACAATGTCAACCACGAAGGTCGTTGCGGGTGCAACCAATAGAGGGAAGTCATAAAAAAGGTAGCGACAAAAAACAAACCATGCGCCATGGGCATTTCCCTGCGTCCACCACGCCAGGGGTAAAGCAAAACAACAAACAGGAGAGCCGCAAGTGAGAAATACCCAATAATCCGGGGCGGCGGGCAGAGCGGTATCACCGGCACCAAAAACAACATCGCCACCACCCGCAAAATCACCCGATTATACTTGCCGGTGGTTCTCATAAACCGGCGCCAAGGGGAACGCTTGGTTCCCATCACCTTAAGCAACAACACCCGCCGCAAATTAACGCGCTTCCTTTCACACCAACCCAAACCACCATACAAAAAAACATTACCACCGAGATAGATCAGCAACAGCTGCCACTCAGGAAAATGCAAACACAGCAAAGCAAGGCCACCCCAAAGAAACATCAGCCCGTAAACAATGCTCACCGCCTCGCCATGATGCAAGCCGAGGGCGATAAGTCGATGGTGCGAGTGGGTTTTATCTGGACGGAAAGGATTTTCCCTCTGCCAAAGACGCCTCCCCATCACCCATAAAGTATCGGAAACAGGAAGGGAAAGCACCAGTACTGGGACAATGGGCGCAATGGCAGGAAACCCCTCTCCCTGCACCAAAGCAACCGTTAGCGCCGCCAGAGTATAGCCAAGAAATAGACTGCCGGTATCGCCCATAAACAGCTTTGCCGGATGAGTGTTATGCCGCAAGAAACCCAAAATGGCACCAAAGGCCGCCAAAATGATCACCAGAACAAACCAGGCCTGATGCGTATAGGCAATAACACCTAAATAGACGAAACAAATGGCACTCATGCCGCCGGCAAGACCATCCAAACCATCGGAGAGATTAAGGGCATTCATCACCCCAACCATGGCAAAAACCGTAAAAACAGCAGCAAACGGACCAAGCCCTATGACGCCCTGACCAAACAAATCCCCAAGGCCCGGCAAAACACCACCACCAAAATAAATAAAAACCAGGGCTGAGACAATCTGGCCAACAAACTTAACCTTCGGCGGCAGAGAATACACATCGTCCAACAAACCGGTAAGAATAACCACCACCCCACCGAGCAGAAAAGCGGTAACCAGCGGGGTCAATTTAACACAGAGCAAAAGCGCAAACAATAACGCCCCGGCAATACCGACCCCACCCAAACGCGGCAACGGCAGACTATGCACTTTCCGAGCATCGGGACGATCAACTGCCCCCAACGCAAAGGCAAGCTGCCGCGACAGAGGAACCAAGATCATCGACAAGGAAAGACTGACAAAGAAAACCAAGAAAAAGTAGGAAACATCAAATAAAGTATTAACTGTCATAGCGAACTAATATACCGGCTGAACAAAAATGAGAAAGGACATTCTTCGAGAAATCCACAAAAAAATGGTGATGATACCTATCATCAATAATGTACTGCAAGAGAAGCAAACAAAACCGGTAACCTCACTTGGCGTCATTAACCAAGGAATTAGCACCTGCAACAACTGCAGTCCTTACCAAACTCGCACTCTGCGGTGCCGGGAGCAGCCACCCTACGGCCAGAGGTTTACCCGACAATGGCTACACCATCCTGCCCGACTATCACCCCACTGCCGCCATCTATAAGGTTAACTTCGGGAACCACTGGCCAAAGGCTTTGCCAAAGCCCTCGATTTCATCTAAAATCCGTATTTTCCTCACCTCCACCGACACATCACTGGACGTTGGCGTTTTTTTCCACTACAGTTGCGGAGAATATTTCCTCAACAACATTAGCAAGGACACATCCCTACCATGGCCGCAAAAAAGAAAAGAAAGGCCCCGCAATTAAGCCCCATCCAAGTCCGCCACCTGCGCGGCCTGGGTCACACCCTCAAACCGTTGGCCATGCTAGGTCGCGAAGGAATCACCGCCAGCCAGATCGCGGCGGTGGAAGAGGTGCTGGATGCCCATGAATTAGTAAAGGTAAAAATTCAGGAAAATTTCCCGGATGATCGCAAGGAAGGTAGCGCTGCCCTGGCCAAGGAATGCCGGGCTGCTTTAGTACAGGTTATAGGCCGCATCTGCCTGCTCTACCGCCCCAACAAGGATCTGCCCGCTGATCGGCGGGTAGTGCACCTGCCAGGCAAATAAAGGTTATGGGGCAACAGGCGCAAAAACTCCGGCAACTACTTGCCGGGCCTGAACTGCTGATGATGCCTTGCTGCTTTGATGGCCTATCCGCCGGACTCGTTGAGTCTGCCGGTTTTCCGCTCACTTTCATGAGCGGTTTTGCCGTTGCCGCCGCCCGCCTGGGGCTACCGGACACCGGCCTGGTCTCCTACGGCGAGATGATCGATCAGGGGTTAGCTATCTGCAGCCGGGTGAAGATTCCGGTGATCGGCGACGGTGACACCGGCTACGGCAACGCCATGAACGTCAAACGAACCGTGCGCGGCTACCAACAAGCAGGGTTTGCCGGGGTGATGATCGAGGATCAGATCAGCCCCAAACGATGCGGCCATACCCGTGGCAAGCAGGTGGTGGAGCGTGACGAAGCCCTGACCAGAATCCAGGCGGCGGTGGATGCCCGCGATGAAGGCGACGACATTATCATCCTCGCCCGCACCGACGCCCGTGCCACCCACGGCCTTAAGGAAGCGATTCAACGAGGGCAGGATTTTGCTGAGATTGGCGCTGATATTGTCTTTCTAGAAGCGCCGCAATCAAAAGAAGAAATGCGCGCGTTCTGCGCCTCCACCCCCACTCCCAAACTCGCCAATATGCTGGAACAGGGCAAAACACCACTCCTGCCCCCGGCAGAACTGGCAGCCATGGGTTATAAGATCGCCGCCTACCCACTGACTTTGTTGAGCAGCGCCACCCGCGCCATGCAGGAAGCGTTGGCAACCCTCGGAGACAACCAGCACCCAAAACAATTGCTCGACTTTGCGGAGTTAAAACGAGTGGTGGGCTTTGACGAATATTACCAAGAAGAGACTCGCTACGCTGGTGCCGCCAACAACCCACAAGAAGAATGAACCCCTACAACCTGGATAAAGCCGGGGCGATCCTCCCCAACGACACCAGGTGTGTTTATTATCCCCGTGCTGTGCCTTGATTTTCTCAAGAAGATCTGCACCTCCCTGCGCCCTGGCGACATCCTCATTATCAGAGAGAAGACCCTCTCGCCGGCCCCGCTCACCAATGACACCTTCATCGCCTGCGGCCTGGACTTCAAAAAAACGCAGGGCTACTCGGAGCTTGAGATCAGCCGCAAACGGGCAGCGATGAAAAACTCAGATCGGCGGCGCGATGGTGACCAAAATCCGCATGTCGGTGGTGGCTCTCACCCCGTGCGGTTCAGCAATTTCCGAGATCAGGATATCACCGGTCTTGGCGGCAAAGGCGGTATCGTTATCGCCAAGGAACTCGCCCTCTCCCTCAATAACGACGATGGACAACTCTCCCTCCAGCTTATGCGAATGCACCGGAAAAACCTGCCCTGCCTTGAGATTGAAGTTGATACACTTAAAATAGGCGGAGTCATGGACAATAAAACGGGTAAAACTCTTATCGCTGAACTCACGGCAATCAGCCAAAGCAACAGTTTTCATTTCATACCTCCTGAGGTGTGAATATTTTTCTCGCCTGCGCCTGACTACGGCGCCCTTTCATCTCCAATTATGCCCACAAACCGATCAATCGGCCTTGACCTGGGTCAAGCCTGCCCTTTTTATTTGATTGGCTAACCATCCACCGATTTGACGTGCCATGGCGGACAGGCTATATAGACCGTTGCCATCTTTTGCCATCGTAACTCCAGGATTGAAAATATGACCGACTACCTTGACCTTCTGCCCCATGCCAACCAGGAAGCAATTTGCTCCCTACAGGCTAAAAACAACCAAATCATCACCTCGCAGAAGAAAGGAATTCTCCGCTTCAGTGAGCCGTTGGCAGCGGTGCGCCATATCCAGGCCAGCCACTTGGATCTGACTGGAGACACCGTCAAAATCGGCGCAGCAAACCAGTTGAACGAAACAGATCAACAGTTAATATATGAGACCATGCGAGTCTTTATGCCTTGGCGCAAAGGACCTTGGTCGGTGTTCGGCATCGATATCGACGCCGAGTGGCAGAGCTTTCGTAAGTGGGATCGACTCTTGCCGGAGTTACCCGATCTCGCCGGGAAAACAGTGGCCGATATCGGCTCCAACAACGGCTATTACATGTTCCGAATGGCGCAGCAGAAACCGAAACTGGTGCTGGGCTTTGAACCGTACCTGCAACACTATTTCGCCTTCCAAACCCTGAACCAGTTGGCCGGACTTAAAAACCTCCACACCGAGTTGTTGGGGGTTGAACATCTAGGCCTCTACGAGAACTCCTTTGACGTGATCTTCCTGATGGGCATTCTCTATCACCGCATCTCGCCCATCGAATCATTACGTGAACTAAAAAAGGCCATGCGGCCGGGCGGCACCCTGATCGTCGAGTCGCAAGCCATCCCCGGCCAGGAACCGGTGGCCCTGTTCCCGGAAAAAACCTACGCCAAGGCCCCAGGTACCTATTTCGTCCCCACCGCCACCTGCCTTGCCAACTGGCTCAGCCGGGCTGGTTTTCAGGATGTAGAGATATTCTGCAGCCACCCCATGTCTGGCGACGAACAACGAAAAACAGACTGGATGACCTTTGAATCGTACCATGACTTTATCGATCCCAACGATCCCAGCAAAACCATTGAGGGCTACCCGGCCCCCTTACGGGTCTTTTTGAAGGGCGTTCACAAAGGGAATTAGCCACGCCCACCATGACCTACGTCCCTGTTTGTCACCCCCAGTTTGAAAAGCCCCCAAACACCGCCTGCGGATTCCCTTTGCACCAGTAGCTTAATCAGCCTACAATCACCTTATTATAATCTTTAGCAATCAGTCAATTAACAAGTCAGGCCTATGAACACCAACAACCTCACCGTAACCACCTGGATTTTCATCTTTCTCGCCACTCTTCTGTGGTCAGCAATTGCACCCTTCCACCGTCTCACCTGGTTACTGGAAGTACTTCCGGCGCTCATCGGAGTGGCTTTCCTCGCCGCCACCTATAAAAAATTCCCCCTGACCCCGTTGGTCTACTGGCTGATCCTCATCCACGCAGTAATCCTGATCATCGGCGGTCATTACACTTACGCGAGAGTGCCATTCTTCAACTGGCTGCGCGATACCTTTGATCTGGCCCGCAATCACTACGACCGACTGGGGCACCTGGCGCAGGGTTTTGTCCCGGCGCTGATCGCCCGCGAGATCCTCCTCCGAAAATCGCCATTGCAACGGGGCAAATGGCTTTTCTTTATCGTCACCTGTATTTGTCTAGCGATCAGCGCCTTTTACGAGTTCATTGAATGGTGGGTGGCTCTTGCCATCGGCATTGACGCTGAATCATTTCTTGGCCTGCAAGGCGATATCTGGGACACCCAAAGTGACATGTTCCTGGCCTTGATCGGGGCGATCTCCGCCTTGCTGATCCTTCACCGCTTTCATGACCGACAACTGGACAAGGTTGCAAAATAAGCACGGAAGCAGTAGATGATGACTGCGCGATTAAGATGCAGAACAAACTCCATCTCACCATGGCAAGGACTCCACCATCTCTTTTGATTTCGATACCGTCATTGATCGGCGGCAAACAGACAGTCTTAAATGGGATCGCTACCAGGGAAAAGATATCCTCCCCCTATGGGTGGCAGATATGGACTTTCGCTCGCCGCCAGCGGTGATTGAGGCTCTGCATGCCCGAGTAGAACATGGTGTTTTCGGCTACACCCTGCCGCCGCAAGCACTGATTGAAACGGTGATCGCTATCCTGGCCGAAGAATTCGCCTGGCAGGTGGAGCCGAGCTGGTTGGTCTGGCTGCCGGGGCTGGTTACCGGCCTCAATGTCGCCTGCCGGGCGGTGGGTGAAGAAGGCGACGATGTCCTCACCCTGACTCCGGTCTACCCCCCGTTTCTCACCGGGCCGGGGCAATCGGCACGAAAACTGATCACCGTGCCACTGGCGGAAGAAAACAACCGCTGGCGCATCGATTTTACCGCCCTTGCTGCAGCGATCACCCCCCAAACCCGCCTCATGCTCCTCTGCAACCCGCACAACCCGGTGGGACGAGTCTTTTCTCGCCACGAACTGGACCAACTGGCAGCCTTGGCGCAAAAACACGATTTCATTGTCTGCGCCGATGAGATTCATAACGGCCTGCTCCTCGATCAAGAGAAAAAGCACATTCCCTTCGCCACCTTAGGGAAGGAAACAGCACAACGAACCATTACTCTCCTTGCTCCCAGCAAGACCTTTAACCTGCCGGGCTTTGGCTGCTCGCTGGCGATCATCTCAGACTCCCACCTGCGCGCCCGCTTTCAAAAAGCCATGGCCGGGATCGTCCCCCATGTTAATGCTCTGGGCTATACCGCCGCTTTGGCTGCCTACCGCGACAGCCAGGAGTGGCGAGGGGCCCTGCTGGACTATCTTCGAGGCAACCGCGAGTTGGTCGCCCAGGGGGTGGCGACAATGCCAGGGGTCAGCATGGCCCCGGTGGAGGCCACCTATCTGGCCTGGCTGGATTGCCGGGCAACAAATATTGACAACCCGGCGGCATTCTTCGAGAAGGCGGGCATCGGCCTTTCGGACGGGCGCGAATTCGGTGGCCCCGGCTTTGTTCGTCTCAATTTTGGCTGCCCGCGCGCCACCTTACAAGAAGCGCTGGAGCGCATGCAAAGCGCCTTGGCCACTCAATCCTCATCCATCGGATAAAAAATGTTTACCTATCAGAAGACCAACCGCTATTTCGCTCAATTCGCCGACAGCTTGGAGCCCATCGGCGCAGAAGAACTCGCTGAATTGGGCGGCTACGACATCAAAACCGTCTATCGCGGCGCATATTTTACCGCTGATCCCGCCTCCCTGTACCGCATCGTCTACCAAACCAGGCTGAGTACCCGTATTCTCGCCCAATTGCTTCGCTTTGACTGCCATTCCAGCAAGTACCTCTATAAAACCGCCCGCAAGATCGACTGGGATCAGCTGTTTACCCCCACCACCACCTTTGCCATCGACGCCATCACCGTTAACAGTAAACTCAAACACTCCCAATACGCCGCCCTCTGTTTGAAAGACGCCATTGTCGACCATTTCCGGGACAAAACCGGCCAACGCCCCAACGTGGATACCGACAACCCCGATTTGCTGCTCAACCTACATATCGACCGCAATAAGGCCACCATCAGCATCGATACCTCCGGTGGCTCGCTGCACCGACGCGGCTACCGTAAGGAAACCGTGGAAGCGCCCATGCAGGAAACCGTGGCGGCGGCCATTATCCGTCTCACCGGGTGGCAGGGAGAAAGACCACTCATCGACCCCATGTGCGGCTCCGGCACCCTTCTCGCCGAAGCATTCATGCATGCAGCCCACATCCCAGCAAGCTTCCTCAGGCAACGCTTCGGCCTTCCCGCCCTCCCGGATTACGACCAATCATTGTGGCAACAAACCCGTAAAGAGGCCGATGCCGCGATCAACAACATTGCAGGCAAGCTGATCAGCGGCAGCGACCTCTCCCGCCAGGCAGTGCAAGGGGCCACCACCAACCTCGGGATGCTTCCCGGCGGCAAATCCGTTCACCTGACCACCCGTCGATTTCAAGCCATTGAACAGATCAGCGACAGCACCATTGTCATCAACCCTCCCTACGGCATCCGCCTGGAGAAAGGGCGCGACATGGGCGCATTTATCAAAGAAATAGGCGACTTCCTCAAACAACGCTGTACCGGCTCCACCGCCTTCATCTATCTGGGCGACCGGGTTCTGGCCAAATCCGTGGGCCTAAAAGCAACCTGGAAAAAACCCCTCAAGAATGGCGGCCTAGACGGCATCCTACTCAAATACGACCTGTACTAGTCACGATGGACTCACAAAAAAAATGACAAGGAACGTGTCGGGAAATTTCATTTCGTAATGAAAAATTGAGGAATCGAGAACAAAAGACCTGGAATTTTGGGCCGATTTTTTCAATTTCGGAGTCTACGCTCCTAGCACTGGAGTTCGAAATACTGGTAAGCGCCCCCCAAAGGAATCCTCCTAAGTATGGTGACATCGCGGCAGAGCAGGCCCCCATCAGCGCATGGCGACCATTTTGCGAACCTGCCATAACGCAGAGGTCTGATTTTCTCAATCGTCCCTAAGCAACCCATGACAACATAACAAACGAACCAAGCCAGCAGCAATCACCCCACCCTACGGAAATCCCCCACCCCGTCATGACCCAAAATTAATTCTCCCCCCTAGCCAGACCACGCCGCAACAAATCTTCAATAAAAACAATCCTTTTCACAAACAAAGCCACTCTCAAGGGCATCATCCAACTTTTAACCCGGTAGAATTAGTTAGAATTCAACTAACCACTTACTGTATACTTCTTGATCCCCATATGGAGATCCCGCATACATAAAACAATTCTTAACTCAGGTGTTCTTATGACTTTTGGTTGCAATCTCAAGCAAAAAATGTTGTTTCCCCTTCTCGCCTCAGTACTCATCTCCGGACTACTAGGGGCACCGTTTGTCACCCAGAAACTAAACAACCTAAAAACAAAGATTCTCAGCGAACAGGTCTCCGCCAAAAAGGCGGAAATTGAACGCGCCATCTCCACCGCCGGGCGAAACGCCATGCAAACCGCCGCCATTTTCAGTCACCTGCCCTCCGTGCAAAAGGCTTACGCCACTGCCCACGGCAGCAATATTAATGACGAAAACGATGCCGGTGCTCAAGAAGCGCGACAGCTATTAAGGCGTGAACTTGCCCCGATGCTAAAAGGGTATTCCGCCATTGCCAGCGGCAAAATGAAACTACATTTCCATCTCCCCAATGGACGCAGTCTGGTTAGGATGTGGAAAAAGAAACAGAGCAAACGAAACGGTCTTTCCGTGGACATTTCCGACGACATCTCAAGCTTTCGCAAAACAGTGCTTGATGTCAACAAAAGCGGCAAACCACTCAACGGCATCGAACTGGGCCGAGGCGGTTTTGTTGTCCGCGGCCTGGTGCCAATCAAAAGTGACACCGGCAAACAACTTGGCTCCGCCGAGGTCCTGGTTGACTTCAAACCCATCTTCCAAGGCTCAGTGACCAAGAATCAGAAGATGCTCCTGTACATGAACGCCGAGCACCTCCCTATCACCCGCAAACTTCAGGATCCAGCCAAGTTTCCAGTCATCGACAACAGCTTCGTTCTGGTGGCTGGCACCAAGGAGGGCAAGGTTGAAACCATGGTAACCACCTCCCTGTTGGAAAAGGGGAAAGAGGGGATCACCATTGTCGAGAAAGACAACCATGCCCTGGCGTCCTTTCCAGTTAATGACTACCAAGGTAAGGAGATAGGAGTAATGGTTCTTTACCTCAACACCACCCACCTGGTAAAAGGCATCCACTCGGTACTGATGGTTCTGGCCGCTATCGGCACCTTGATCCTCTTCCTTATTGTCGCGGTTAATTACACCGCCTTGATCAAAGCGGTGATCAAGCCAGTGAACCAAATCTCAACAACCCTTAACTCCACCGCCTCCCAAGTCGCCAACGCCTCCAGCCAGATCACCAGCGGCAGCCAGATACTTGCCGAGGGCGCTTCCGAGGCGGCGGCCTCCATTGAGGAAACATCAGCCTCCCTTGAGGAAGTTTCCTCAATGAGCAGAGGCAATTCAGAACACGCCATGGAGGCGGATGGACTGATGCGCCAGTCCACCATTCAGATCAATGCCGCCAACGACTCCATGACTGAACTGACCGTCTCCATGGAAGAGATCGCCAAGGGCAGCGAAGAGACCTTCAAGATCATCAAAACCATCGACGACATCGCCTTCCAAACCAACCTCCTGGCCCTGAACGCCGCCGTGGAAGCGGCCCGAGCCGGGGAAGCGGGGGCAGGCTTCGCCGTGGTGGCCGACGAGGTACGAAACCTCGCCATGCGGGCAGCGGACGCTGCACGCAACACCGCAGAGTTGATTGAAACCACGGTGAACAATGTCAAGAAGGGGGCGCAACTGGTTTCCGGCACCAATGAGGCGTTTCAGGAAGTACTGGCCAGCAGCAACAAGGTCGCACAACTAGTGGGAGAAATCGCCACCGCCAGCAAGGAACAGACCAACGGCGTCGACCAGATCAATCTCGCCATCAACGAACTGGATAAGGTCACCCAGCAGAATGCCGCCAATGCCGAAGAGTCGGCCGCTTCCGCTCAACAACTCGACTCCATGGCTACACAAATGCATGGGGTGGCGGCAGAACTGGACGCCCTGATATGCGCCAATAATGCCAATCCTCAACAGAGCATTGCCTCGGCAAAAGCAAAACACCAGTTGCTGACCTGATCTCCAACCACAACCTTTGTACAACCAGCCCGACCATCTGGACAACCAGTGGCCGGGCTTTTTCTTATTCAGCCATCACGGGTAAAGACATTTCTGTAAAACTCACTCCAATTAATCACAAAAACGTCAACAACTTTGGTCACAATCAACACCCATCAGCAACCAGTGCTGGCCCACAAGAGCTAAAACAAAGATGAAAAAACAGCACGATAAAAACACAAAGTTACCCTTATGAAGAATAGGCACCTTTCTTGCAACACTTTCCCGAAACGCAACAAACACCCTGCCAATGTCAACAAGAGGTTTCCTTCATGCGTCTGCGCACCACGGCCATCACCCTTGTCCCACTCCTTGCCCTGATCCCGCAAACTGCCTTTGCCGAGGTAACACCCTATGTTGACACCGGCACCACCGCCTGGATGCTCACCTCCACCGCCCTGGTCCTACTGATGGTGCCAGGGCTGGCCATGTTTTACGGTGGCCTGGTTCGCACCAAGAACGTGCTCGGCACCATGATGCACAGCTTCGTATCCATCGCCATCATCGGCGTCCTCTGGACGGTATGCGGCTACGCGCTCACCTTCGGGCACAATGTTCTGGGCGGCTTTATCGGCTGGAACCCTGACTATGTGCTGCTTCGTGGCCTTGACAATGCTGTCACCAATGGCGTTCCCGACTATGTGCTGGCCATGTTTCAGGGCAAATTTGCCATCATCACCCCGGCCCTGATCAGCGGCGCGTTGGCCGAGAGGGTCTTTTTTCGTGGCTACAGCCTCTTTATCGTCCTCTGGTTTCTCTTTGTTTACTGCCCTCTGTGCCACTGGATCTGGGCCCCGGACGGCTGGCTATACAACTATGGCGCGGCCGGGGTTATCGATCTGGCCGGTGGCCTGGTCATCCATGTCTCGGCTGGCACCAGCGCCTTGGTGGTTGCCCTCTTTCTCGGGCCCCGACGGGGCTACCCAAAACACGCCATGCACCCCAATAATCTGGTCATGACCATGATGGGAGCAGGGCTCCTCTGGGTGGGCTGGTTTGGCTTTAACGCTGGCTCCACTATTCACAGTGGCCTGGACACCGCCCGCGCCCTGACCATGACCCAGGTTTCTGCCGCCAGCGGCGCTCTCACCTGGTTGATCATTGAAGCGCTGATCTTTAAAAAATCCTCGGCGCTGGGTTTTGTCTCCGGCGTCCTTGCCGGTCTGGTGGTGATAACCCCGGCCGCAGGCGTGGTTCAACCCGGCGGGGCACTGATCCTCGGCGCCGCCTCTTCCATCGTCTGCTACTATGCCCTACAGATGAAGATTAAACTTGGCTACGACGACTCCCTTGACTGCTTCGGCATCCACGGCGTTGGCAGCGGCCTGGGAGTTCTTCTCCTGGTCTTTTTCATCCGCCCCAGTTGGATGCAGGATGCAGCCCAAGCCATCGGCGGCAGCTGGACCGCCTTGGATCAACTGCAAGTGCAATTGGTGGGGATGGGAGTCACCATCGCCCTTTCCGCTGTGGCAACGATCATCATCTGTCTGTTGGTTGAAAAGACGGTGGGTTTCCGCATCGACGAACAATCAGAGATCACCGGCCTTGATTACTCCCTACATGGCGAGCGCGGCTACGGCTTGGTGGGCTCCGACACCTGATCTGAACGCATCAATATAATTGATAAAAAAAACGCCGCCCCCTGACCGGAGCGGCGTTTTTTTATTGGGAATCAACGAGGCGTACGGTGTGGCGTGGTTGCTCAGGATCGAGATAGAGCTCCATCCTCGCCGACAAGCCAAGTACTTCAAGTCGATGCACAGATGAATTTCGCTGCCCCCGAAAGATGGAAAGATCCCCTGGAGAAATAGAGAGGGTACGCACCGCACCGACAGGGATGTCGACCAGGAGAGCCCGTACCCGCTTAAAAAATATCCTCGCCAGCACCAACTCACCAAAAGCAGGATGATATGGCCCGGCGAGCAGATCATGTTCCAAGGACTCAGAGGGTTGCAGCCCCATGCGCACCACCTGAATCCGGTGCTGAGCAAAAATGGTTTTCAAGCGCACGGCAACCGCAACGGCCCGCAATAACGAGAATGGCTGATAGCCACCGGCCAGATAACGATCAGCCAAAACACTGCCGCGAATAACCAGAGTCGGATAGATACGGACAAAATCCGGCTTCAGGGCAGCCAAAGCCCTGGCCCCGGCAAGGGCGGAAACCGTAGCCTCACCGGGCAGACCAAGCATCAATTGCCCACCGATCCGCATCCCACCCGCCCGCAAGAGCCGGAAGGCGGTTTTTACTGCTGCAACATCATGCCCCCGACCACTTGCCGCCAAGACCCGCTCATCCATGGACTGGACGCCCAACTCAACCACCCCGACCCCATACCCCTTAAGGAAAGAAACGGTTTCCTCATCAAGACAATCAGGACGGGTGGAAAGACGAATAGCCTGTACCCGCCCGTCCTCAAGATAAGGGTTAACTGCGGCCAACAACTCCTCTTGGTAGTCTCGAGGCAGGCCGGTAAAACTGCCGCCGTAAAAAGCCACCTGCACCGCCCGACCATGGCAAGCACCTGCTCGCGCCAGCCAGGTATCAATGGTTGCAACCACCTCCGCTGCCCGCACCGGCCTAATCGCGGCCTGGTTACGCCCGGTGATGCTTTCCTGATTACAAAAAACACACCGATGCGGACAACCCTGGTGGACAATAAAGATGGGGATAACCAACGGTGAGCGTTTCTTTGCCATTACCAAGACCCCATTTTCTACTTATCAAGACGAAAATCAGCAAAATCCCGCAAGGCTGTGGCCGCCGCCTGCTGTTCTGCCTCTTTTTTACTGGTCCCCGAACCTTGAGCCAACTCATGTTCACCAAGGCGCACCGAAACAGTGAAAAATTTGGCGTGATCCGGCCCCTCTTCGTTTTCCAATTGATAGACAGGGGTCACATTAAACCGCTCCTGACTCTCCTCCTGTAACCGACTCTTGGCATCTCCCCGCAGCATCTCTTCTTTGCCCTGATTTAGGTGCGAGGAAAAATGGTTCTCGACAAAATCTTCTGCCGCCCCATGCGCACCATCCAGAAATATAGCACCAACCACGGCCTCATAGGCACAGGCGAGGATAGAAGGCTTCCGGTGGCCATGGGATGAGGCCTCGCCCTTGCCAAGGAAAAGATAATCACCCAAGGCAAGTTCACCCGCCATCAAGGCGAGATGAGAGGTATTGACCAAGGCCGCGCGCAACCGACTCAGATCCCCCTCCCGCATCTCAACAAAACGGCGATAAAGAGCAGTGCCCACGGCCAAATCAAGCACCGCATCGCCCAAAAATTCCAGCCGCTCGTTATTTTTGACCACGGGCAGGTTATTCTCCGCCGCCCAAGAACTATGGATCAAGGCCTGCAAGAGAAGACGTCGATCCGTAAACGAATAGCCCAACCGCTCTTCAAGGTGGCCCAGCTTGGCTTCATTATCATGAGTTAGTGCATCAATGGTGAAGGTCATAATCATCCATAAAAAAAGGCTGTGTTCGCACAACAAAATGGCGCAGAGGCCAGCTTATCGATCTTTTCTGAGGTTCACACGCCGCATTGCGACATTTCCCCTTGTCAAAATTTGAATCTATGTTTAATATCACTCCGTTTTCCAATGGCGGCGTAGCCAAGTGGCTAAGGCAGCGGTCTGCAAAACCGTTATTCATCAGTTCAAATCTGATCGCCGCCTCCACGGACTCACAAGGGTTACAACCTACATCGGTTGTAACCCTTTTTTTGTGTTCCCGACCGAGTGCCCTTGCTGGTACCTGATATCCCCGCCCAAGTCAACCCGGAAGGTTTAACACATCACAAAGCAACACTGAGCCATGGAAACAAAACAATGACTGCCACGGCTATATTTAACCCAGACAAATCAACGCCGAGACCGGACGAGATAACTCGCTTGACGAGAATCGAAAGACAAATTTTCAAGATTCCCTCAAAAGGGATAACTACCCCCGAGGCGTTACTTGGCACCGACAATACTATCAAGTATGATGGCGGCGTAACCCATTTTGCTTAGTAGGATCCACCAACATTGACCTAAACCACAGTCAGGAGACGATAGTAACACTCCTTAGAGATACAGAACTGCCCCATATATAAATATATCAGCCATTCCATACTTGTTACAGGGTTAACAACGAACAATTATGGCAACCTTAGGATAAGGAATATATCCAATGAAAATTACCATTGTCGGTAGCGGCTACGTTGGACTCGTCACCGGCGCTTGCCTCTCCGAATTCGGTCACCAAGTAATCTGCATGGACAAAGATGCGGCTAAGATTTGTGCCCTAGAAGAAGGCGTCATCCCCATTTACGAACCCGGCCTTGCCGAGCTGGTGGTTAAAAACGTGGCCGCCGGCCAACTTTCCTTCACCACCGACCTCTCCCAAGCCGTACCAAATGCCGATGCCGTTTTTCTGGCCGTGGGCACCCCCACTCAACGCCGGGGCAACGGGTATGCTGACCTCACCTATGTGTATGATGCTGCCCGCGAAGTTGCCGCTTTACTCCAAGGATACACGATTTTAATCGACAAAAGCACCGTGCCTGTTGGTACAGCCCGGCAAGTGGCCAGAATCGTCAGCGAGGTCAACCCCGACGCGGATTTTGATGTCGTCTCCAACCCAGAGTTTCTCCGCGAAGGCGCAGCTTTAAAAGATTTCATGCACCCCGACCGGATAGTACTTGGCGCTGACTCCGAGCGCGCCGCCACCCTGGCCAAAGAAATCTACAACCCCCTGTATCTACTGGAAACGCCATTTATCGTCACCAGTCAGGAAACAGCGGAACTAATCAAATATGCCGCCAACGCCTTTTTAGCGGTCAAGATCAGCTTCATTAACGAGATGGCAAACCTTTGCGAAGCGGTTGACGCCAATGCCATTGACTTGGCCCGCGGCATGGGATTGGACGGACGGATCGGTAAGAAATTTCTCCACCCGGGGCCTGGCTACGGCGGCTCCTGCTTCCCCAAGGACACCCTGGCACTAATGCGCATCGCCCAGGAGCAAGGATGCGCCGTCCGCTTGGTAGAAGCAGCGGTGGAGGTTAATGCCGCCCAAAAAGCCAGAATGGTGAAAAAGATCCGCGACGGCCTTGATGGCGATCTCGCCGGCAAGGTAATTGCCATCTTGGGTCTAACCTTTAAACCAGAAACAGATGATATGCGCGACGCCCCGTCCCTGACCATTCTGCCAGCCCTGCTTGAAAAAGGAGCCCGCCTCAAGATCCATGACCCGCAAGGAATCAAAGAAGCCGCTAAAATTCTTCCGGAATGCGAAGTTGCCGATGATGCTTATACCGCCTGCGAAGATGCTGACGCGGTGGTTCTGATGACCGAATGGAATCAGTATCGCGCCCTTGATCTCGCCCGCATAAAATCATCAATGCGCGCCAACCCCGTACTCATCGACTTGCGCAATGTATACCAACCGGAACAGGTTAGAGACAAAGGCTTCCGCTATGTGGGGGTCGGTCGCAATTAATTACTTGCCTGGACGACTTCTCCCGGCCACTTCTGTGTACGCACCCTCAATCTCAATGAAGACGACAGAGCAAACGAAATTACCAGCCTCCAACAATAAGAAGAAAGTCCTGGCGTGCTCGCCAACAATCAATTTATTGCAAAAAAATCGCTTACGGCACCGCTTTACCAATCAACATCACTGACGGCAGCACCACCGAGACAACCTTTTCCCCCTATGCCGGAAGCAAAAACGTGGTGATTATTCTTAATCTCTCCAAATCAAAAATAAAAACAACCCTGCCCTTAGACAAACTATCCTGTAGTTAGCCCCCCCCCCCCCGCAACGAGCAATTCCATCATCCCCCCTTGGGCCACTTTCGCCAAACCCAAGAAACACCACAGCTCCACCAGCCAGATAGGAAAAAGACTTGACACGCCACGTAATTATTGATTACCATTAGCCCTGGCAATCTTTTGGAGCTACCCCGGTGAAGTGAGATAACTCCCTATCTCAAAAACACATTATCCACAGGAGGAACTATGAAAACTTTTCTAACCACAATTTTTCTGTTGCTGCTTTCCGCCGCAGTCGCTGCGGCGGGTGTGCTCAACATCAACACCGCCACCGAGCCTCAACTGGAAGCACTTTCCGGCATAGGCAGCGCCAAAGCGCATGCCATTATTACCTATCGAGAACAGCACGGATTGTTTAAAAATATAGACGAGCTAACAAAGGTGAAAGGAATTGGTACCAAAATCTTTGCAAAACTACGTAATGATATAACCGTTGATGATAAATAAAAAAATCCCCGGCCAATTATATTTCAGGCCGGGGATTTTTTTCACCAATTCGAGAAACAAAGAGTTTCAAAATCAATATTGGCAACACCTTTCCACCTAGAATGTCTTGTAGAGAAAACCAACCTCCTAAAAACAAATCTTGCCGCGGGAGACAATACCCCGCCTTAGCCACAAGTGGCCAGATAAGGGATACTCATTTCCCCAAGTAGATGCCATACGAAAGGCATCAAACATTCCTAAAGCTGTTTGCCTCCCCAACAACCATTTTCGGCTTTCGAAAAATGGATAGATTGCTTCTCTCTGTTCCAGAAAAGGCCAGAGATGATAGAAAAATACAAACAATGAGCTTGCGTTTCACACCTTGTTACGCTAGAAAAGTCTCTATAAAAACAAAAAGATTCTAAAATCTCGCCCGGAGCAAACCATGAAAAAAATAATCCTAAGCATTTCCACATGGCCTTTGCTTTGCTTCAACGGTATCGCCATCGCCGCTCCCTAAGCGACGTGCCCCCACATAATGAAAATAGACAACACCCAACAACACCACCCGAGGGGTGGTCACCACCAATATGCATTATCCTTGCTGTTTCTGATTCTCGGATTACTCCTTACTTCGGGAACACCAACCCCAGCGAGATGCGCATCTGCACAAGATGGACTTGCACTCCCTTCGCTACTGCCCTATACCGGCATCTGGAACATGCCCACCGCCCGGGTGATGCCGGACTGGTCAATGCGTCTTCATTACGGCCACAACGATCCATACCGTTACTACGGAGGCGCCATTGGTCTCTTTGACCGCATTGAGGTCTCCGGCCAGTTCACCGAGGTAACCACCCTACCAGGATTTGCCGACGCTCCCGAATATGGCAATTACAAGGATCGGGCCGCCGGTATCCGCATGGTGCTCAGCAAGGAAGATGACTTCTGGCCGCAAATAGCTGTGGGAGCCTTTGACGCCACCGGCACAGCTTTGTTCGGACAACGCTACCTGGTTGGCAGCAAGAGATTTGGCTCCTTTGATATCACCCTTGGACTAGGGCAAGGTACCTTAGCTGGTGAATATGTGAAGGACACCCTGGCCGCCGAAGGAGTGGGAGACAACGACGCCGCCTTCAGCTTTCTCCTTTCCAATCCGCATCGGCCCATGCGCCCTTTTGGCGGCGTTGAATACCACCCTCGCCCCAACCTCACCCTCTCTGCTGAATATTCCCCCCTTGAGCTGAACAACATGTTCGGGTACCGGAATCATTCGAAAAATGTTCTTAAGAAAGATGAATCCCGCTGGCCCATCAACCTGGGTATCAAATATCGCTGGAACAACCAATTCTATACCCAGCTGGCCTTGATGCGCGGCAACAATATCGCCGGCAGCATCGGCATAACCCTCCCTCTATCTCCCGAGGGAATGCTGCCATGGAAGAAAACTGTAGTCAAAGCCCCTGGCGAAAAAATTCGCTGGCAAGCGTACACCGCCGTCAACGAGACTTTGGCACAGCTGGTTGCGACCCGTCTTGACCAAGCTGGCTACTCCGACGTCAGCACTACCGTGGCGGATAATGCCATTTGGGTTGAACTGGTCAACACCGTCCACCTCTCTGACAGCCGGGCTTTTGGTCACATTGCATCGATTCTCGAAACGATGCTGCCGCCGCGCATTAACATGCTATATCTCAACCTGACCCGGCAAGGCATGATCATGCAAAGCCTGCGCGCTTCACGATCGGACCTGCACAGTTTCATGACCAGCGCCATGGACCGCGATGGGTTTCTTACTTTTGCGGACTTAACCACAGACGACAACCTTCATTGGCAAAAATTCCAAGACGGTGAGAATACTTCTCCCACTTACCATTTCCCCAAACACCGCTTTTCCTACTCAATCAATCCCCGCCTTCGTACCTTTCTCAACAACAAAAGTGGCTTTTTTAAATTCAAGGGGGTTGTTAAGGCTCGCGGTGATTACAAACTTTGGCGTGGCGCGCGGTTCAGTGGCGAATATGAGTTAACCATGCTTAATGAGTGGGAGGACATTACCTTCTCCGCTTATGAAGACAACGCCACCCGCACCGATGTCGCGGACTATGAACGTAATTCAAAACCTCGTTTGGCCATGCTCGCCTTTGACCAACACCTGCAATTGCCTTATCAGATTCGCGCGCGCTTCAGCACCGGCCTCTTTGAATCCGCTTACGCCGGCTTCGGCGGCGAACTGTTCCGCTACTTTGCTGACGGTCGCTGGGGCATCGGCCTTGAGAGCGAAGCCGTTCGCAAACGCAACATTGAAGATAACTTCAGACTCCGAGAAGATAGAAATCAATGGTTCAAGACCGGCTTTGTCAACCTCTACGGTCAACTTCTACCCCAGATCGGCCTCGAAGCCGGCCTCAAGGTCGGCCGCTTTCTGGCCGGTGACCCTGGTTTTCGTTTAGAACTGCGCCGCTCTTTCAAGTATTTTACTCTCGGCGCCTGGCTGACCAAAACCGACACCGAGATGTTCAAAGCGGCAAAAAACCGCGCAGCCACCGAACAAAAGGGAGTCTACATCAAAGTTCCGCTAGCCATTTTCAAAGACCACGATGGCCGCGGTTTCTTTAATTACGTTATCACCAGCTTCACCCGTGACCCGGGCCAATTGGTTCGCCAGCCCAGTTCCATTTTCCCCATGGATCCTTGGTCATCTGCGGTTCAAACCAAACAACATCTTGAAGAGATGCGGGTTTATTGATAAATAGGTAATCTTCACATGAAAAATGATGACAAACCGGTCACCGATCCAGGACGGAAACCATTGCAAAAACACCTTATTCCTACTATTAACTGTTATAGTTTTTGATAAAATCAACTTGAGTTATACTAGCCAATGACAGAACGAGCAGAAAACCACCACAAAGAAATTGTCTATGTCCCGACCTATCCCGGCATGACGCCCGAAGCAGATGATGAAATCGACCTTCTCGAGCTCTGGCAGGTAATCTGGGACGCCAAGGTTTTTATCGCTGGCTTCACCATGGCTGCCACCATCGTGGCCGTAATTATCACCCTCTACGTTCTACCGGTGACCTATAAATCAGAAACCGTGCTTCAACCCACCGAAAGCAATAGCGGCAGCATGGGGGGATTAGCGGCGTTGGCCGGCAACCTGCCCTTCCCCATCAGCCTCCCCGGTGGCGGCAAGAGCGACCAGATCCTTACCTTTCTGGAAAGCCGGAATCTCAAAGAGCGCTTGATCAAGAAATACAACCTCTTACCGCGTTTTTATGAGGATCAGTGGAATGCCGCGAAAAAGGGCTGAAAAAGTGACGATCCCAAGGAACAACCATCGCTGGTCAAGGCCCTGCAGGGGAACATGTTAGGAGGAGCCTATAGCGTCAGCCAGGACAAGAAAACCAACCTGATCAATATCTCCTGGGTCGACGAAGACCCCGCCTTTGCCGCCCAGATGCTGCAACGAGTAATCACCGAGCTCAACTATTATCTCGACAACGAATTCGAGTTCGATGCCCAACGGGAGCGGCAGTTCGTCGAAACACAACTTGCCAAATCAACCAAAGAACTGGAACACTGGGAACGGCAGGTGCCCAGCCAGCAACTGACTCTGGCCACCATCCTGCGGGAACGGTTGGCATCCCAAACTGTTTACACCGAACTACGTAAGCAGCTGGAACTCTCCAAGATCACCGAGGCCAAAGAACTGGTACGCTTTAAGGTGCTGGATCCGCCCTTTGTGCCGGAACAAAAATTCAAACCCAAACGATCCCTGATCTGCGCCCTGACCATGGTTACATCAGGTTTTCTTGCCATTTTTCTTGTCTTCCTGCGCCGGGCGATAGGAGGGCTGAAGTCTGAGGACTGAGGGCTGAAGTCTGAGGACTGAGGGCTGAGGGCTGAGGGCTGAGGGCTGAGGGCTGAGGGCTGAGGGCTGAGGGCTGAGGGCTGAGGGCTGAGGGCTGAGGGCTGAGGGCTGAGGATACTATTCTTGAGCCGGAAAAGTAATTTTATTATCTTCAAAAAAACACCAACGATTTACCGATGAACAAAAAACAGATGCCGGAGAAGGGAGAATGGTTTGCCATCCGCAGCAAACCGCATAAGGAAGAACTGGCCCGTCTCAATCTCGCACGTCAGGGCTACGAAGTCTATCTACCATAAGTCCTGACCATTATCCGCCACGCCCGCCGCAGCAAGGAAGTACTCAGGCCATTTTTCCCCGGCTATCTTTTCCTCCAGCTGGCCCCAGCCCAACGCAACTGGATCTCAATCAGCGCCACCCGCGGCGTCCTTGCCCCGGTTCGTTTCGGCGAGCAGTATACCCCGGTGCCCGACTGGGTCATTACCGGCCTCCAGGAACAGGAAGAAAGCCCTGGCGTTCTAGCCTACAATCAAATTCTCGCCCAAAAAATCATTCCCGGCACAACGGTGCAGATCACCCTCGCCGACAACAACAGCACCGAAGCCACGGTTTTTTCCTATGACGGTGGGCAAAACATTGTGGTGCTACTCGATCTCCTACAACAAAAAATAAAGACGACCCTCCCCCTGACGCAACTTAAGGATATTGCCGGGGCAGAAAAGTAAAAAAGGAATTAACAGGGTGAAACTCCACATAAGCCAGACAATTGAGCAGGGTCTCGCCATCCACTCTTAAACCGATCACCCGTGTCCTTGCCATTCCCCTTTCCCTAGCGTTTACAGCATTTGCTTGATTTTTTATCCCCAGAGGCATACAATGTAAGCAAATGTAATACATGGAGGATTCTCATGCTTAAAGCTGCAAGTGTTACTGTTCGCGTCAAGCCGACCACAAAAACACGCCTTGAAGCCTTAGCCCATGCTACCAGACGGTCAAAATCATATGTCATTGAAGAGGCTTTGGAATTGTACCTTGACGTGAATGAATGGCAAATCGTGGGGATTGATCAAGCCTTAGCCGAGGCAGACAGCCCCAACGCGGTTTTTGTTGACCATGATGAAGTTCTTGCCAAATGGGAGGCAAAGGTTGCGCGTTAAATGGCTTCGACAGGCTCTCCTCGATCTTGATGTAATTGAGACCTTTATCTCCAAAGACAGCCCTGTCATGGCAAGAAAAACTATCCTAAAAATTATCAAAACGGTTTCGCTTCTGAAAGAGCAACAGGGCCTTGGTCGGGCTGGCCGTGTCCCCGACACAAGAGAGCTGGTTATTCACCAATTGCCCTATATTGTCCCTTATCGTGTAATAGAAGAAGTGGTTCAGATTTTACGTGTCTACCACACATTAAGAAAATGGCCAGATCGCCTGTAACCTGTGCCATGCGCCCCAGAATCTCTAGCCCCTCCTGTCACAAATTCTCACTCAACCGCTTCAACGAATAAACCCCACCGAGGCCAGCCACCGCAAGGATCCGCTTTTCCCGTTCATCTCCCTCGCCACGAAACCCTTCCCAACTCCTTCGCACAAACTCCTTGCTGCCGATAATGCCACTGTCGCAAAAATAGCGAGTTCGGTAACGATACCGGTCTACCTGGCCGGGTGAAAATCCTTTCGCCGCCTCCCTCTCCACAACTTCCGCAGCAATCCTTTTGCCCTTGCCGGGACAGAGTGTTCCCTTTTCGTAGATATATTGCCACTTCAGTGCCAAACGCTCTTTTTTGTTGATCTTCTCCGTCCCGGTCAGACCGAAGTCAAGGGAAAGGAAATTTCCTTGATTACCGGTTTGCAGGTGATAGCCGAGAGAACTCCACCGATACTCCTCCGGTCGGTCAACAATCCCAGCCCGCACCGGGTTCAACTCCACATAAGCCAGGCAATTGAGCAGGGTCTCGCCATCCTCAACCAGAACACTCTTAAACCGATCGCTCCAGAAGAACCCTTTCCGTTTATGGCGCTTGTTGTAGAAGCGTGAAAACCCCTGTTTGATCTCCTTAACGAACTCGGAAAGGGAAGCCTATTTGTTGCGAAAGGTCGGGATCTGCCCCGGCACCAGCACCACCTTCTTGTCTTGCTGATAGTTCGCCTGTCCCCTTGTGCACCAATAGCCGGACAGCAGTGAAGAAATATACAAGGCCGCCATTAAAAGAATTGAGTAAATCTAATTTTCAAAATCAAATTATCATGATCTAAAGTGACAAATCAACCATAGTTCACCTGTCCTCTTGTATTTTCTTTATTTATCAAGGTTGCACCATCCAATCACTAATGATATCGTTGGAGATACAATAGGAGGTACAACAATTGTCAAAAACACCTATAATCATCCCCATCTCGGATCTTCGCCAGGACACAAGCGGCATCATCAAGCACTTGGCTGCATCGCGCGAGCCTGTATTCATCACACAACGTGGCCGAGCTGCCGCCGTTATGGTAAGTATGCAAGAATATGAACAAACGCAGCACGACATGGAAATCCTGCGGTTACTTGCTAGGGGCGAAAAAGAGATAGACGCCGGAATCGGCTACAAACTTGAAACTGTACTGGCCGAAGCTGATGCACTGTTGGCAGAATGACAATGAAGATTGTTTTCACACCGGCGGCACGCAATCATTTTTTGCGAGCAATTGATTATATTCGTCGCGACAAACCGACTGCGGCGGTTTCTTTTCGGCAAAAGGCAGAGAAAGTACTCCTACGGCTTCAGGACCATCCTGACTCAGGGCGCTCTCTCCCGGAATTTCCAGACATTCACTACCGCGAAATAATCATTACCCCGTTCAGATTCTTTTACCGGGTTGATAGTGTAAAAAACACGTTACCTATTTGATATTTGAAAAAAAGAGAGCATCTCCGGTACCCTTTGGGTGACGAAACTCAAAGGAGGTACATGAGATGCTCCCAGGAGAACAAAGTCTCCCAGAAACTATCTTGGTGCCCGATGGCACCGCTGTCAATCAGCTTTTCGCATATCTGTGTAGGCAAGCTGATAAAAAAGTGTTCCGTGATCAGGCCTATCTACTACAGGAAATCCAACTACATTGGTTTTCCAAGTTGCGATCAGCACTACAATGCCCGCAATGCGGGAGCAATAAACTGATCCGGAAAGGTTGGCGATCACGTCGTCTCAAAAGTTCTCGCGGCAAAATCAGTTTGTTTGTACTCCAAGCCAGATGCAAGAGTTGCGGAAGATACTTTCGTCCCCTCAATGAACTCATTGGATTGCCTTTTGCCGTGAGATTTACAGACGAACTAGTTCAAAAGTCAGTCGAGGTCGGCTTGCAACTGTCATTCAACAAGTCGGCGGCAATTGTGAAAAAGTTGACAGGAGGCACAATCTCAGCGGAAGGGCTGCGGAGAAAAATTTGCCAGGTGGCTGACTCCTTGAGTTTTCCCGGTTTGCCAGCAGGAAAGACTGTCCTGGTTGACTCCACAAAGGTGAAAGCTGGTCAAAAACAACGAGGAGCATCTGTTCACTTGGCGATCACGGCTGAGGAAGGGTCCAAGAAAGCGGGACGACCTAGCATCAAAAAACGCCTACTCCACTTGCACGTAGGCGGCGTTCATCGCCTCTACAATGTCCTAAGTGCGCTGCAACCAAAGCGTCTTGTTCACGATGGTGGCGAAGACTATACTGTGATTGCAAAACATTCACAGAGATGCCGTTGGCATTTAGTCCATCAACTCAAGCATTATCTGTGGCAAGATGGCGTCCCCCATGACATCAGGGGGCGTTGCCAAGAGAGCCTCCAGGATGTGCTATGGGACAAGCGCCACGGACAAGAACGACTGGCTACCTATATCAAAGATCTCGAAAAACTGGGCCTTAAGCAATCGGCCACGCACCTCAAAGGTGCTGAAAAAGAAGCATTCACTTTCAAAAAGAAAGGAGGTTTTGCTTTCTCGACAACCTCACCCATTGAAAGAGAAATGAGGGAACTCAATCGCCGAGCTGACGTGGGCGTCCGGTGGAGCGAAAAAGGGGTTGAGAATGTCTTGAAAGTTCTTTTTCATTATAGACTCAACGCAGGTTTAATAAATCCCATAAGGTTAACTGAGCTGCTCAGGTAACGTGTTTTTGTTGCTATCACCGGGTTAAAGATAATGTCATCTGGGTGGTGGCTGTGTGGCATGGTGCGCAGATCCCTGAGAATCCGGCAAAGGGGGCAGATTGACCGATCGCGCTAGCACTGATGACGCCATTATCAAATCTTCTCACTCAACCTTTTCAGCGAATAAACCCCACCAAGGCCGACCACCGGCAGAATCCGCTTCTCCCGACCATCCCCATCATCACGAAACATTTCCCAACACCTTCTGACAAATTCCTTGCTGCCGATGATGCCGCTGTCGCAAAAATAGCGGGTTCGGTAACGAAACCGGTCTACCGGATCGGTCGCAAATCCCTTGCCCGCCTCCCTCTCCACAACTTCGGCAGCAATGGTTTTGCCCTTGCCGGGATTGAGTGATCCCTTTTCATAGACATATTGCCGGTACAGCGCCAATCGCTCTTTATTGTTGGACTTCTCCGCCCCGGTTAGACCAAAGTCAACAGAAAGGAAATTACCTTTATTAGCGGTTTGCAGATGGTAGCCGAGAGAACTCCACCGATACTCCTCGGGGCGATCAACAATCCCGGCCCGCACCGGGTTCAACTCAACATAGGCCAGGCAATTGAGCAGGGTCTCGCCATCCTCAACCAGAACACTCTTAAACCGATCACTCCAGAAGAACCCTTTCCGTTTATGGCGCTTATTGTAGAAGCGTGAAAAACCCTGCTTGATCTCCTTAACGAACTCGGAAAGGGAAGCCCATTTATTGCGAAAGGTCGGGATCTGCCCTGGCATCAAAATTCGTTTTTTGTCTTGCTGATAATACCGCTCAAACCGTTTGCGGATGACTTCATCGGAGTAGTCATCGCCGGGATGCATGCGAACAACCAGATGGAAATGGTTGCCCATCAGGCAGAAGGAAAGAACCTCAGAGAAATAAACTCCGCTCAACTCCTTGATAAGTTTTAATAAAAAATCATTCTCCACATCGCCCATCACATATCCGTCCAAGGCCGTGCGTGAGATCAGGTGGTACACGGCGGCTTCCCCTTCTACGATCATTCTGGCATTCCGTGGCATAACGCTCTCCTCCTCACTCTAAAAAAACATCCAATTTATTTTCAATCTCAAACTATCATGATCCACAGTGAAAAATCAACCATAATTCGCCTGTCCCCTCGCTCTATTTCCCTCACTCTATTGCCCTGGGTGGAATAACTCCCAGGCAAAAGATTGAATTAGCAGCGCAAGCCTCTACTTTTGACGCCCATTAAAAATGGGAGGATTACCAGCAACGACTTTTATTTTGGGAAAGTAAAGAAAATGAACATGAAATATGCATGTTCTCAAAGTTTGCTAAAGTTCAATGGTAATAAGAAATCAAAACGAAAGGGCCGAGGTGCCTTTTTTTTCTAAGATAGGCAACATCATTTCATATAAAGCTTTTGCGGCCAGAGCATGACCTTTTTGATTCCAATGTCC
>JAQYVW010000040.1 GCA_030145325.1 Desulfurivibrionaceae bacterium | reverse complement strand
AGTGTCTGTCCATAAATGAGGATTTTTGTCGTAGATCAAGGACTGCTCAAAAAATAAGCACAGGCATATATTTGATATTCCGAGCATTATTTTTTGAGCATGACGCAGAGATACGGCAAAAAGACCGTTTATGGACGGGCACTACCTAGGGAGTAGATATCCTTGGGCCTTTCCCGCCGAAGTCGCTACTCCACGGGTGCATGAATACCGCACGGTTTGGCAGGCTTTGCGCAAATTTTTACGCTCCCAGCTTTGCGTGGCGACTCTTATTTTTCCTGTCTTGCTGCTGATGGTTGAGGCAGAAAAAAATACCCCCCCGGTGGGTAAAATTAGCCCAGATGTGCCGTCGGTGGGAGCTGGCTGTTAGCTATGAAGTTGTTTTTAGGATGTTTTAGCCTTGGCACATGGGTTGCAATTGATAGCCTTTATTGACGGACTCGGCTGCTGAGTTATTCCGTTCGCAGTTATTTGCTACTGCCATTAAAGGGGGCATAAATGCTTACTCAATTGATCATCTTGGTTGGAACACTTCTATTTTTCTTTCTTGCTGATTTTATATTCGGAAGTACGTTCCTCTCGGCAAGCATTAAAAGTGTAGTGCTGGTTATTGCCGGTCCGTTGCTGGCTTATCGGCTGTCTACGATTAAATCGTTATGGCGAGAACTTCTTCGAATATTTGCTGAGCAGGCGGCAAGAGATGGGGCCTTGGTGACTGAAATAGCAAGAGTGGCCTATGTTTGGCAGGTAGAAGGTTATCGAGGTCTTGAAAATGAGTTGCACAAAATTAAAGATCCATTTTTACGCACCGGCATAGAGCTGCTCGCTGATAGTTGTGAGCCTGAGGAGATTAAGACGATTCTTAATCGCCAGTCTCAGTTATCTCTCGCGGCTAGATCAGCGGAGGGTAATATTCTTGCCGTTCTTGCCAAGCGGGCTAATTCCTTCGGCCTTATCGGCACTGTGATCGGAATTATTATGGTTCTCGGGTCCATCGGTGATTCGGCCGCCATGGGCAATGGGATCGCCATGGCCTTGCTTTCCACCCTGTATGGATTATTGCTGGCCAATCTAGTTTACTTGCCTCTGCATAATAAATTTAAGGCTAGTCTGCGTATGGAGCATAGAAGTCATCTGTTGGTTATGGATGGGGTAAATTATCTGGCGCTGGGCAAGTGCTCTCGTTCTATTGCCTATCGATTGCGGTCTTTCCTGGCCGGGGAAGAGAAAACGGTTCCGCCCAAAGAGATGATAATGTCCGTGTCGCAGCATCGTCTTAACGCTGAGGGGGCGATGGTGCAAGGGTAGTCGAATTTTTGAATTGGTGGTCCAGGTGGAGGACAACTTGTAGCCCGGTTACCGGTTGGAAATTTATCTGCTGGTTGCCATTCACCACGGGGGGCTTGTTTTGCGGCGTTCAGAGGTCATAATGAATGAGCGTAAAAGGAATAAATAATAATGCCAATGGTCAGAGCTGTGGTGCCATGTAAGATTAATCGGTTCCAAAGGCCTGTTTTGCTATCACTCTTCAATTGGCGCCAGGAGGAGAAACCCAGGAAGATGAATGTCGCGATAAGTAAATAGCTGCGGTATTTAGCCAGCCACATGGATAAGGATAAACTTCCCAGGCCGAAACTGGCCAGGATAAGGGGAATTTGTCAGCAAAAGGTATAGGCCAGGGCCGTGATGATAGCGGTGGCGGCACTACTTTGCGTGGTAAGGTTGGTTCTCATGCCATATTCCTCCGGCAGTCTCTGAGAGACGACTGCCGGAAATTATTATTGTAGTAGCTCTCTGATCCCGTTGTGTAAAGTCTTGTAGTTGGTGGTGCCGTCAATCCTTTTCTTTATCTCTCCATCCTTACCGATGAAGATTGTTACCGGGATCCTGGTGATCTTGAAAATTTCTGTCATGCCATTGTCCCCTCCCACCGGGAAGGTGAGATGGAAGGTCTCCGCAAATTTCTTGATGTCTTCGTCCGTTGATTTAGGAAAGACATTGAGGATGATCAGGCCCTGATCCTTGAAGGATTTATAGGCAATTTCCTCAACGGGAGCTTCCACCTTGCAACTCCATCACCAGTGGGAGCCGAAATGGACCACCACCGGTTGGCCACGTAGTTTAGACGCTGAGTAAGTGATGCCATCCACGGCAGTGAAGGTGAAGTCTGTCGGTGTGGCCTGGGCCACTGCCGGTAACAGTAAAAAGAGTAAAAAGGTGAGAGCTTTTCGATACAAGGTGGTTCCTCCTTGATAGATGGTTACAGGGGTGCCTGACGTATTGATAGACTATTGTTAGCCAGTCGTCTTGGTTATGGCAACTGTAATATGTTTCTGCCGGATGCTATTTCCCAGCTTGGTCTCAAAGCCAGCGGATTTATTAATCCGCTGGGTTGGGTGTTGAGATTTAATTAGCTCTGCCGAGTTAGGTGGCAGTAAGAATAAAAACAGGCCGGGAGTATTGCGTCTCCCCCGACCTAACTTGTTACGGAATAGAAATTTTAAAAGCAACGTATTACCAGCCCCAGAGAAGGTTCCTCTTCACCCAACCCTCCAAGCCGTTTTCGTGTTTGATCTTCACCCAGCCGTTCTTGCCGCGCTTGAGAGTCTTGAATACCACACCATAGTTGGCCTTGCCCACCATTCGGTATTTTGTGCCGGGGCCGCTACGGATATTGACCACCCTTTTTTTAACGATTAGGTGGGGGATGCGATTGACGAGTTTCTTGTAGACCCAGCCCACGTCACCTTCAAAGTCGGAAACCTTGTACCACTTGCCCTTACTGCTGATCACCTTGAGGGGATATCCATCGCCAAGTTCCCAAAGCACGGCTTGCTTTGCACTGGGCCCTGAGCGCATGTTAACTCGTTCCCCGGCAACGCTTACCAGGCGAATGGCATCAGCCGCAGTGGCGGATAAGAGGACTATGATGATTCCCAGTAACAACCGTTTCAATCTTTTTCTCCTACTCTGTTTTCTTTTCGAATAGCCGTCGGTTTAACTGATTCGGTCTGCGGCGGTTAGTCGTTTGTCGCGCCTGCCAGTTAATGGCAGGCCGCAGAATTCCAGGGATATGGCATCAAATTTACAGGCCTGATTCATGCACGCTAGGCATGAGATACATTCGCTGTCATCGGGGGACTCATTGAACTTAACCTCCATGGGGCAGACCTGGTGGCAGGCATTGCAGTTGGTGCATTTGTGTTCGTCGAGGCGAAGCTTGATGGCGCGGACCCGGCTAAACAGGGCATAGAAAGCGCCCAGTGGACAGGCCACTCGGCAAAAAGGGCGGCTTGCCACTATGGCCCAGAGGGTAAACGCCGTTAGGATAACAAGTTTACTGAAAAATAGAAAGCCGATGGTTTCCCGTAAGGATGGTTGCAGGAGCAGGAGGGGGATGCCAGCCTCAATGGTGCCGGCCGGGCAGATATATTTGCAGAACCAGGGGTTGCCGATGCCGAATTCGTCCACGGCCAGCAGGGGCAGGAGAATAACAAAGAAGAGCAGGATCGCAAACTTCAGGTAGCGTAAGATGCGTGGGATTGAAAACTTGGGCGAGGGGATCTTGTGCAGCAGTTCTTGAAAAAATCCGAACGGACAAGCCCAGCCGCAAATCATGCGCCCGAAAAAACCGCCCAAAAGGCCCAGTGAGCCCACCACGTACCAGCCGAAAAAATATTGACCGGAAGCCAGGGCCAGGCGAATGCCACCCAGGAGATGTTGTAAAGAGCCGATGGGGCAAGAGGTGGTGGCTGCAGGGCATGAATAGCAGTTGAGGCCGGGAGCGCAGATGACCTTCAGCGGTCCCTGGTAGATGTTGCGCGTCCAGGGAAACAGCCAGTAGCCGTTCATGAGGAAACCGGCAATGATTTGTACCCATTTACGAATAAATTCCATCAGCCGATCCCTATGCAGCTTAAACAGATTTGCCAGGCTTGTTCCATGACGCGATTGGGTTCGCCGATGGCGATGCCGGTTAAGAGCAGGGCCATAAAGAACAGGCCTAGGTACAGTGGGGTTTTGTGGAGGGTGGGAGGGGAGGTTTGCTTTGGCTCGGTATCCTCTTTCATTGTAAATAAACCTTTTGCTGTGGCTAAGAGAGGCCAGCCGCCTGGGCTCAGGATAAGCGGCGTTTAACGGCCGCGCTTTTGTCGCCGATGGCGACCTTTCTGTCCCGTCGGTCATCAAGGACAATTTGGGTTACCACCCGTTGCGCACCACGACTGAATGGAACCTCATGCAGTTTAGCTGCCAGGGCCAATAGGGCGGTGGCCTCGCCTTCGATCAAGGTGCCCATGTCATTCAGTTGAAAAGAGACTTTCTCGGCGGCAAGTATCTCCTGAATGGCGGCAACATGGTCACCGACACTGGGAGTTGCGGTTGCCAATGGGATTACGGTTAGCTGTAGCAGAGCCATATCGACGCGTCACTCCTTTACTGATAATCAAAAGAGAAATTTCAAGATTCCCTTAATCAATGGACGGGCTTGCTGCCTCATCCGGGAACTCATTCTCCAAGGCATCGGGGTCTTCACTATTGTAGTAAAGGATGTTTTTGAGATGGTAGAAGCTGTCGAGATCGATCTCGTTGAAGTGGAGGCCCACCCCATCCTCCCGAACACCTACGACCTCGCCTTTCATGTTGAGAGAAAGATCGCTGGAGGTACCGCTTAAGTGGAGAGATAATTCACACATGTCTCCTTGCGTGCGGGGGCCGGTTACTCCTTTGACGAAAACCCCTTTGAGGCTTAAATCCAGGGTTTCGCAACGGTCAAAGGTTTTGTCGGGGAAGCGGACGGTAATGGTGGTGTGAAATGGTACCCTGGTGTTGTGTCTTTTCTCTGCATCCATTGCGTGATCCCTCTTGTTGTGGGAGGTTTACCCATTGACCATGGTTAAAAATCCTTCGCGCCGTAATAATCCCTTCACATTGAGAAGCGGGAGGGGATCTCCTTCTGTCAGCCAGGCGGTGCCAGCGATGTCGCCGTTGTTGCCTTTGCAAAACTTGATCATGGAAGAAACTTCTTTGTCTATTTCAGCACAAAATAGAGCGCCATGCCAGTTATCATGGCTTATAACCAGCACCTCGGTGGCGTTTTCATCCGGCATTTCCTGTAAGTTCAGCCCCCTGGGGGTCATGGCGGGCAACGCAAGTTTTTTCAATTGCCGGTCTTTCATCTCTGCCAGCGGGCCGGAAAACTGAGCGGCCAACCCTTGCATGAAGTGGGAGAAGTCGCTTAGGCCGATCCTGCCATTGCGTAGACAGGAGGAGATTTTAGCTGCTTTCAGCGGTCTACTTAGGGCGATTAGCTCCTCAGGGACCAGGATGTGGGTGGAGCCGATGCTGAGCCGTCGCACCGGTGTTGCTTCACAGGCAATTGGCTGGTGTTTATGCTGCCTGTTGGCAATGTTTTTTTCTGCTGGGGGAGGGAGGAGCGGCGACTGTTCGCGCAGGGTGTTCAGGAGGGCTTGGAAGCGGGTGATGGTTAATGGTTCGCCAGCCTCGGCGAGAACAACTGCTGCGGCGAGAAATTTTTGTAGCACTGCGGTTGAGCCATCTGTTCTGCTTAACAGTAGGCGTAACCTGGCAAGTAACCGATCCTCTTGAGGGGTAATAGTTTCACTTTTTTGTTCTTTGGCGGCAACGGTTTCTCTAGTGACTGGGGTGGGTGGTGGGGCGTTGTCATTCCCTTCGCTCCGATCCTGGGAGACCTGCACCTTTTGCTTCAGGGTATTGTAACGTTTGAAGAGCCGCTGAAAAAGTTCCTCTTCGTGGTCGGGGTTGTAATCGTGTTCTTCGTAGAGGTTGACGATATGAGCCATGGACTCTTTAAGGAAATCGATGGTTTCGGGGGGAGCTTCATCCTGCTTTTTTATGTAAATGACCACGCTGTCCGCCATGGCCAAAATAGTGAGCATTCCTTTGCGGGTTTTGAAGCGTTTTTTTAGGCAGGCAAAGGCCGTTTCAATGGATTCAAGCCGTCGCGGTGATAGCCGCCAGTCTTGGGCGATTATCTCCGCTCGTAGGCGTTGGATTGATTCTTCTATGGATAAAACCACTTGCTCTCTCCAGAAAAGTCGTGCGCAGGGCTCGGCTTTTATTACGCCATCTTTAGGGAATCTTGAAAAATTGTCTTTCGATTCTCGGCATGCGAGTTATCTCGTCAGAGCTCTGTGTTATGCTAAAAACTTTATTCTCGGAGGTAAGCGAAGCGAAGCTGAGACTCCGATATCAACTATATGCACCCCAAGGGCAATTCCTGCCGGGTGCCGCGGTAAAAGTTCTGGCCTGTCTCGGAGTCTCGTGACCTCGCCTACCTGTACTCGAACGAAAAACCGCATTTTCAAGACACCTTTAAGTTGCTGCTGAGGTTAGCTATCTTGCCTTGCCATGGAAAGCGGGAGAGTGCAAAATAATACACAAACCTGTATAGTACAGCATGCTTTTTTTTCGTTATCTTGTAATGGGGCTGAGGCTGCGGCACCGGTTTTGGTAGTCATCATCCCTTCTGTTGGTCTTGGTGAAATTCAGCCTGCAATTTTGCTCCTTTTTATGGGTATTTTATGGTTTCGGCGCTTTCTTTTCTCGCTCTGTTGTTGGGGGCACTGGTGGGTAGTTTCCTAAACGTGGTTATCCTCCGTCTTCCCGATGAAAACGGTTCCATTGTTCTGCCTCCTTCGCATTGTCCCCATTGCCAGACCCCGCTCCACTGGTATGAAAATATCCCCGTGTTCAGCTTTCTTTTCCTTGCTGGGCGTTGCCGTTCCTGCCGGGTTTCTATCTCCTGGCAGTATCCGCTGGTGGAGTCTGCCATGGCGCTTTTGTCTCTCGGCCTCTATCATCGTTTCGGGCTGTCGCTGGCCTTTGGCATTTATTTCCTTTTTGTCGCGGCCCTGTTGGTGGTGATCTTCATTGATCTCAGGCATCAATTGATCCCGGATGTGATTTCTTTGCCTGGTATTGTCATCGGTTTTGCCGTCTCTTTCATCAACCCGTTTGTTTCCTGGCAAGATGCGGGGCTGGGGCTTTTGATTGGCGGGGGGCTCCTGTATAGCATTGCTTTGGGCTATTATCTTTTCACCAAGCGGGTGGGAATGGGTGGTGGCGACATCAAGCTGCTGGCGATGATCGGCGCTTTTCTCGGTTGGCAATCATTGCCGTTTGTTGTTTTTAGCAGTTCCTTGCTGGGTAGTATTGTTGGTATCGGGGCGATGTTTAAACAAAAGAAAGGGGGCAAAACCATGATCCCCTATGGGCCGTTTCTTTCTGTGTCGGCATTAATCTACCTTTTCTTTCGGGAAAGAATCTTGGTGTTGGTGTTGCTCTGGCTACGCGGGGGGTAATGCTCTGGGCTTATGGGTGAAAACGGTGGATTGGTAATAATTGTTGGGATGGTTAGTGTCGCGTCAAGGATGAAATGCCGTTCAGAGTTGACGTGATTCTACGAAGGAAGCAGACAGATGAGTGCAGAGGTCGGCAGGGTTCTGGTCGTTGATGACGACCCCATGCTCAGGGATTTGCTCAACGATTTGTTGGTAAGTCATGGCTACCAGGTAACCTTGGCTGAGAATGGTCAGGAGGCGTTGCTTTGCCTGGAAAATCAACCCTTTGAGCATCTGGTCACCGATATCAATATGCCGGTGATGGATGGTCTTGCCCTGCTTGCGGCGGTGCAGAGCCAAGGGCTACAGGTGCCGGTAACGGTGGTTTCTGCCTACAGCGATATGGAGAATGTGGTGCGGGCCTTTAAGCTGGGGGCCAGCGATTTTATCGCCAAGCCTTTCCGCTCTGAAGAAGAGGTGCTTCTCACCTTAAAAAAGGTGGCGGAGAAACATGGGCTGGTAATGGATAATCTTCGCCTGCGGGAAGAACTGCAGAGTCGGTATGTATTCGCTAATATTGTCGCCAAAAGTCGGGTCATGACCGACATCTTCGCCACCATCAGCAAGATTGCCGACTACCATACCACGGTGTTGATCACCGGCGAATCGGGCACCGGCAAGGAACTCATTACCCGCGCTATTCATTATAACAGCAGCCGCAAGGATCGACCGCTGATCAGCATTAACTGCGGCGGGATTCCTGAAAATCTTCTGGAAAGTGAGTTGTTCGGCCATGCCAAGGGCGCTTTTACCGATGCCCATCGAGCCAGGAAAGGATTGTTCGAGGAAGCAAACGGCGGCACCCTTTTTCTGGACGAGATCGCCGAGTTACCGCTCAGTCTGCAGGTTAAATTGTTGCGAGCGGTGCAGGAGGAGGAGATTCGACCTCTCGGTGACAGTCGTGCAATCAAGCTGGATGTGCGGATTATTGCTGCCAGCGCTAAAATCCTTAAAGACGAGGTGGTTGCCGGGCGTTTTCGGGAAGATCTTTACTATCGGATCAATGTTTTACCCATCACCGTACCGCCGTTGCGCGAACGCAAGGAAGACATCCCTCTGTTAGCCGACCATTTTCTTAAGAAATACAATCAGCGCATGGGGTTGCAGATAGAGCGGCTGGAGCCGGATTATTTGCAACGCCTCTTGGCTTATGATTGGCCTGGTAATGTCCGTGAGCTTGAAAATGTTGTCGAGCGTTCCATGGCCCTTGCCGAAGGCCAGACCTTGAGCCGTGTTGATTTGCCTCCGGAGTTGGTTGATCCCACCGCTGTGGCCCTGGGGGACCATTTTTATCCGGTGGGCTACTCGGTCAAGAAGAACGGTAAAACTTTGGAAAAAAAGCTTATCGAGCTTGCTCTCGCTGAAACCGGGGGCAACAAGACCCGCGCTGCCGCCTTACTTGAATTGAGTATTCCGGCCCTACTCTATAAGATTAAGGAGTATCAGGTCGCACCACCTACCGATTAGCAATAGGTTGCGCTGTCTCCTCTCACATGATAGCGTTTTGCATGTAGTTGAAAGTTTCTCTTACCTGCTCCCATGGTTCTTACCTCTCAATAGCGAGATTACCCTTGCATGGATAACTTTGATATCGACGACCTAAATGTTGAAAAACCCGCCCAACTTCAGTCTCTGGAGAAAATTTGTGAGGTGGGTGAGGAGATATTTGTCCAGGGTGAGGAAACCCGTGAGATGTATATTCTTCTTGAGGGTAAGGTCAGTGTTGCTGTGGATGGTATGGAGTTGGCAATCATTGATGAGCAGGGTAGTTATTTCGGGGAAATGGCGGAATTGCTGGATTTGCCGCGCACGGCGACGGTGAAGACCTTGGCTCCATGTAAAATGTTGGTCATTCAGGAGGATGCGGTTGAGGAGTTCCTTTCCCATTCTCCTAACCTTGGTTTTAAACTTGCCAAAAGCTTGGCCGCCCGGCTTAAGGAAACCACCAACGACTTGGTGGAAATGAGCCAATTGGTTTCCATGGGGCATAAGGTTTCCGGCAAGGTGTATTCAAAGCTGAGGGAGTACAAGGAGCAGTCTTCCGGGGTTAAAAGGGTCTATGGCGAAGTCCATAAGGCGTTGAGGGTGTATGGGCAAAAATCAAAAAAGGCGGTGGTAAGCGTCACCCAAAAAGGCACCTCCTCTGGTGCGGTGGAAAAGGATCGGTTAAGTACCTATACCGAAAAGTTTAACTGTTTTTTTCATCCCCCCCAGCAGGTTATCAGCTGTCATTCGCTGAAATTTAAAACCCAGATTGTTCATCCCAATGCCTTTGATATCATGGTCTATAAGGCCGCCGTGCCGGAGCAGGATCACTGCAACTATATGCTCATTGAGGTGCAGATCTGTCCGGAATGCTATTTCGCCACCAACTTTTACAAGCATTTTTATCCGGTGGGTACGGAAGGGGTCAAGCCTAAGGAATTCAATAGCAAGGCCGTCGCTAGCCTCCTTGAATTGAAGAAGGAGCGGCAGGCGGTGTTTAAGAAGATGAGTGGGGAGCCCACGGACAGCCTTGATCGGAATCATGAAGATGCGATCTTGGCCTTTGAGCTGGCCGCGCTCTCATATAAAGCCGTGGCCATGGTGCAAAAGAATCCCCATGGGATGTCGCTCTACCGGGTGGGCAATTTTTATCTGAAGGCTGCCCATCTCTGTTCTGAAATAGGTGCTCTGGAGCGTGAGGAAAAATATTTGCAGAAGGCCATCGCCTACCTGGAAAGATCTTACGCCACCCTAACCGGCCCATGTTTGTACCGTGTTTCTTTCCAGATTCTCGCCCTCTACATCTATTTCGAGGACTTTCATCATGCCTCACAGTACCTGCAAGCGATGAATAGAATCTCTGAGACAACCATTGTCAATGATCAACAGATGAAGGTGTTGATGAAGTATCTGGACAAGATCAGGGATTATTGGCAAGACCGGGAAAATTGCACCCGTTCCAGCCTGACTCGCTCCATGTTGTAGGGTAACTGTTTACAGGGTACCGAATCTGCCGCGTTATCGCCCTGCTCACATACCAATGTATGTTTCGCAGAGCGATGCCTTTCATCTCCGGCACCCTGCAAACAGTTAAAATTACGCACATATTGGGAGAATTAGCCACGCCCCCGTGAGTAGTTACGTTGTAGGAAATTTTTTACCCGGTGTTGGGTCTGCGGGGAGTGGGAAGCATGTTTAGTTTTACGTCAACCCTGAAACGGTGCATCTTGATGGTCATTTTTTTACGCCCGTTGCGCTTGAACATGAATCATCTAGCAGATGTGCTCCAAGTCGTGCCTTGCCTGCAATAAAAAGCGCAGCACAATTTCACCGCAGATCATCCTTGCCACGATCCTAGAGCAGTGGCGTAATCCCTGTGCGCAGACTGGTCAGTTGTTGTTGCATTGTGTTGTGATCACCGTCATTCTTGGCTGCTTGTTCGATTTTCTTGGCCAGCTTGGCCCAGTCTTGAAAGCCCATATTGCCAAGGATGCCAACCAGGCTGTGGGTGGCCATTATCACTTCGTCGATCTTCTTGTCCCGTAATCCCTGTTCCGCCTCCTCTAATCGTTCTGCCAACTGGAGGTGGGTTGTTTGCAGGAGGAAGTCGATCTTTTCCGGGGACAGATTATAAGCTGATTGGAGGTGCTCTCTGACGGCGTTAATGGTTGCAGGTTCGGCATTGGCCTGATGAGTTGGGTTGTTTGGTTTTTCGTTTGCCGGAGGGGGTGTTCTGGGGTTGGTATACTCTTCGATGGTCGAGAAGATCTCCTCGGGCTGAAATGGTTTGGTGACATAGCCATCCATGCCGGCGGTCAGGCATCGTTCCCGGTCACCACTCATGGCGTGTGCGGTCATGGCCAGGACGGGAATCCGCTTGCCCGCCAAATTTTTCCTGATTTTGGCGGTGAGGGTTGGCGGGCAGTCCACCACTTTAATCTCCTCTCCCTGCTCGCATTGGCGGATTATGGTGGTGGCGGTAAGTCCATCCATGCGTGGCATCTGCACATCCATGATCACCAGGTCGAATCTCTCCTCAGCCAGCGCCTCCAGCGCCTCCATGCCATTGCTCACTGCCGTTACCTGGTGTCCTGCCTCCTCAAGGACTATCTGGGCTAATTCGCGGTTGACCGGGGTGTCTTCAACCAGTAGCAGCCGTTGCGGATTATGGTTCGGGGCCGCGTCCTTGACCATGGTCAGGGATTGGTGCCGTTCGGCATTGCAGATTTTACCGGCCAGCACCGCTTGTACCACCGAGCCTAAATCCTTTCTTGCCACTGGTTTGGTTACGCAGTAGTCAATACCCCTGCGCACGCATTCTCCGCAAACGATTTTGTCGTTGGTGGCCATTACCACGATCACCGCCGGAGGTTGTTGTAATTTGTCAGTGATAAGATCAAGCAGCTGCAAGTCGTTATCTCCGTTCAGTTTACGGTCAATGACCAGCAGGCGGTAAGGTTGTTGATCTTTTTCGGCGCGGCGAAGCTCTGCCAGGGCCGTTTCTGAGGAGTGGGAGGTGGTGGCCGGGAAGTTCCAGGCAGCGAAGGTTTCTTGCAGAATGCGGCGGCCCAAGGGATGTTTGTCGACAATCAATACCGGTTCTTGTTGGGGCTTTTGATCCAAGAACAGAGAAGGTTGGCTGGTGACTACTCCTTTGTGGAGACAAATCTCGAATTGGAAGGAGCTACCCTTGGTAACTTTTTTATCAAGCCAGATGCGCCCACCCATCAATTCAACCAGGCGCTTGCAGATGGCGAGCCCCAGGCCGGTACCGGTGTAATCTCGGGAGACGCTGTTGTCTGCCTGGGTAAATCTATCAAAAATTGTTTCCTTTTGGAGCGGGGAGATACCGATGCCACTGTCGGTTACACTGAAGCGCAGGGTAATGGTTTCTTCGTTTTCCGTTTGCGGTTGGACCTGGACGACTACCTGACCTGTTTCGGTAAATTTTACCGCGTTGCCGGTGAGATTAAGCAGTATTTGGCGCAACCTTTGCGGATCGCCGATCAGGGCAGTTGGTACCGTTGGTGACAGATGACAGAACAACTCCAGCCCCTTTTCATGGGCCTTGGCAGCCAGGGTTTGGACGGTGGATTCCACAATTTTCCTGAGATCGAAGGTTGCTGCTTCAATGGCGAATTGTCCTGCTTCCATTTTTGAGAAATCAAGGATGTCGTTGAGTAGGCCAAGGAGGGAGTTTGCTGAATCTTGGACTGTGTTTAGATAATATCGTTGCTGTTGATTGAGCGGGGTTTTTAGCGCCTGCCGATTCATGCCGATGATGGCGTTCATGGGGGTGCGAATTTCGTGGCTCATATTAGCGAGAAAGACGCCCTTGGTGTGATTGGCTGATTCCGCTTCTTCCTTGGCACGAGTCAACTCTATCTGCATCTGCTGCATGGCGAGGTAGCCGCCGATTAGTTCAGCGATCATCCAGAGCAGCCGCACATCATCTTTTTCCCACTGGCGATCTTGTTCGGTGTCGTCAAAACCGATAAAGCCGGTCCACTTTCCCCCGGTCAAGATCGGTAGTACCAGGATCGAACGGATTCCCTGGGAGGTGAGGATTTGTTGTTCCTGTTCCGGAAACGATGTCACCAAGCCGTTGATCATATTGCCGCGCGATAACTCCTCTTGCCAGCGCCGAAAGCCGTTGGCGTAGGGAAGATGCTGTAGCTCAGGGTTGTCGATCTCCGGGGTTATGCCGTCGGCGCAGGTCTCAAAGGTTTGGCGCATGCAGAGGCCATCCTTTTCATCCTCGAAGTTCTCAAAGAAATAGACGCGGCTGGCGGCGGAGGCCTTCCAAAGATGGTACAGGCATTTGTCCAGGGCGTCATGGGGGGCAAGGTCGCTGTTGAGCAGAATCCGCGAACAGGCGGTGAGTTCTTTTTCGTGGCGTAGCCTGGTGGCAAGCCTCGCGGTGATTTTTTTCTGTTCGGTGATGTCCTGCACCGTGCCCACCATCCGAATTGGCTGGCCCACGGCATCCAAAAAGACCTCTGCATGTTCGCGAACCACCCGCACTTCACCGTCCGGCTGGACGATGCGGTGCTCGATGGCATGGGGAATTCGGTCGCGGACTGCAGCCTGATGGGAACGGTCCACCGCCGCGCGATCATCGGGATGTACTGCGGTGAGGAACTCCTCGTAGGTGGCGCCGAACTCCTGAGGTATGAGGCCGAAGATACGATAAGTCTCGTCCGACCAGGTCAGCTGGTCACTATCAATATAATATATCCAACTGCCCAGTTTGGCGATGTGCTGCGCCTCGTTGAGGTTTTCCTCGCTCTTCTTCAAGTTACGGAAAAGGAGATTGAAGGGGTTGGTCAGGCAGGTTTCGACGATGGCCTTGTAGATCAGATAAAAAGAGATGATCTTGAAATAGTGGCCGATCATATTAGCAAGGTCGTAGTTGTTGTCATAGAGGGTGAAGCAGAGTTCTGAGGCAATGGTGCTGATGAGCGCCCAGCAGAGATAAGGGTAGACCTGCGGCGCGAATTTCTCCCGGTTTTTGGTGAGGAGGAAGATATCCACGACCAGGATGGCGGAGATTAGATATTCGCTGATCTTTTTGAACGGGGTGAGACCGCTGTGAGCGATAAAGCATTCCGGGAAGTTTCGCCAGACAAAGATGGAACAGATTAAGAGGATGGTGACGATAAAATATCCCCAGAAAATAAGGAGCGGATTGCATTTTCTCTCTTTTTTGATAAAGAGAAAGGCCACAAGAAAACTTATGCTCTCAAAATAGCGGGCGGCGATCCACAGTTGGTTGGCGTAGTAGTCGTAATCGGTAAAGATCGGCATCCCTTTGTAGGCCAGGGTGTGGAGCAGGTCGAGGATGCCGATGAAGAGGTAGGAGATGCCAAGAAAGGTGACAAAGGAGATATAGTTATTTTTTAAATCTTGCTTGGAATTCCAGGCAATCAAGAACAGGGCGAAGGCCACGGTGATGCTGAAAATCTCAGAAAAGGTGTGGAAGAGGAGATAATCGTAGAGGCTAGTCAGGTACAGGCCACCAATTATGGCGCCAGTCCAAGCGCCGTATAATATTTTTTTAGATCTCTGAGACATGTGGGAGTTCCTGTTGCGGCTCTGGTGGCAGCTCGAACAAATTGTTTTATGCGAAGAGGAAGATTGCTTGGCGGGAACTACCCTCTCTATATACGCGCTTAAGACTAATACCTATTTCAGTAAACTTATCAATGGCAATATAGATAAATTCAATGGTGGCGGCTATGGGGAGAACTACCTAATTTTAGGATAAAAAAAGTTTATCTGCTACAGTAAGCCTTCTTTTTTTAGATGCACCTGTAAAACTGAAATGGCGGCCGGGGTGATCCCGGAAATGCGGGAGGCCTGGCCCAGGGATAGCGGTTGTACCCGGTTAAGTTTCTCCACCGCTTCGTTGGAGAGGCCGGCAAGTCCGGTATAATTCATATCCTCCGGGAGTCGGACTTCCTCAAGCCTTTTGAATCTCGCCACCTGCTCTTCCTGGCGACGGATATACCCTTCGTACTTCACTTCCAGTCGTACCGGTTCCCGGACGGCATCCTCAATGTCAACCTCAGTCCCCAGGACCTTGGCGAGATGATCAAAAATGATTTCTGGGCGGCGCAGGAGTTCGGCCAGGGTTGCCGGTTGTTTGAGTTCGGTGCTGCCCAGAGCCAGCAAGCGGTTATTGGTGGCGGCGGTGGGGGTTAAGACCGTGCCGTTAAGGAGGGCCACGCCCTTGTTGATGCCAGCAAGTTTCTTTTCGAAAACGGCATAGGTTTCATTGTCCACCAGCCCCAATTTATGGCCCACGGCGCAAAGGCGCTGGTCGGCATTATCTTCCCGCAAGAGCAGTCGGTATTCGGCCCGCGAGGTAAAGAGTCGATAGGGTTCCTTGGTGCCACGGGTGACCAAATCATCTATCAGGACGCCGATGTAGGCCTGGGCGCGGGTAAGGATCAATGGTTCTTCGTTGCGACTTTGTTTGACGGCATTGATCCCGGCCATCAGCCCCTGCGCTGCGGCCTCCTCGTAGCCGGAGGTGCCGTTGATCTGCCCGGCCAGAAAGAGACCGCGCAGCCGTTTGCTTTCAAGGGAAGGTTTCAGTTCCAAGGGATCAACGTAGTCATACTCGATGGCGTAGCCGGGCCGGATTACCTTGGCCTTTTCCAAGCCCTTGATGCTGCGGATCATTGCCAACTGCACATCCATGGGTAGACTGGTGGGCACTCCGTTGGGATAGATCTCCACGGTGTCCAGTCCCTCCGGCTCTAAAAAGATCTGGTGCCGTTCCTTGTCCGGGAAGCGCATCACCTTGTCTTCGATGGAGGGGCAGTAGCGTGCTCCCACCCCTTCGATGATCCCGGCATACATGGGCGAGCGATCGGTGCCAGCCCGGATGATGGCGTGGGTTTCTGGGTTGGTATAGGTAATGTAGCAGGGTAATTGCGGCAGCTTGGGAGCGCCGGTGTTGCTAAAGGAGAAAAGGGTGGGTGACTCATCGCTGTTTTGTGCTTCCAGTTCGGAATAATCGATGCTGCGGCTATCTAGACGGGGGGTGGTGCCGGTTTTCATCCTCCCCATGGAAAAGCCCAACTGACGCAGATGTTCTGGCAACTGTAGGGAGGGGGAATCGCCCATTCGCCCGGCTGGAAATGATTTCATGCCAATATGGATAAGTCCATTCAGAAAGGTGCCGGTGGCGATGACCACTGCTTTGGCGCGCAACACCTCATCCAGTGAACTGATCACGCCGGTGACCACACCGTCTTCCACCAGCAGGCGGTCAATCACGGTTTGGACGATATCAAGATTTGACTGTTCCTCCACCACCTTTTTCATTCGTAGCCGATAGCGGAGGCGATCAGCCTGAGCCCGCGAAGACCAGACCGCTGGGCCTTTGCTGGTGTTGAGGCGGCGAAACTGGATGCCGGTGGCATCGATATTTTTGCCCATCTCACCGCCCAAGGCATCAATTTCCCTGACCAAATGCCCTTTGGCCAGGCCACCAATGGCCGGGTTGCACGACATGGCACCGATGGTGTCAACGTTAATTACGCAGAGGGCGGTTTTTGCCCCCATCCGGGCTGCGGCCAGCGCGGCTTCGCAACCGGCGTGCCCGGCACCCACCACCACCAGATCATATTCGTTTTCAGTGATCATTATTCTAGCTCATTATCCTGGAAAAGAGTGTCATGCGGTAACCCATCTTCAGCGGTACGATGGACTTTTTACCAGTCCATCACCTTTGTTGGTTGGCGTCTTTAGCGACCAGCGCCAAATCGGTTTTCTGGCCATGCTCCAGAAGTCGGGGGTAAGTAGTACCGCCACCGTGTATAGCTCAAGACGACCGGCCAGCATACAGAAGGTAAGCACTATCTTGGCCAGTGGCGGCAGAGTACCAAAGTTCTGGGTGGGGCCGACCAGATTGAGGCCGGGGCCGATGTTGTTGAGGGTGGCAATCACTGCCGTGGTGCCGGTGACCATATCAACCCCCAGACCGGTGACCACCAGACTGGCAACGAGGAAGAAGCCGATGTAAAGGGCGAAGAAGCCAAGGATTGAGATCATTACCTCTTGCGGCACCTTGACATTTCCCATCTTGATTGTGCCTACTGCCCGGGGATGAACCAGGGAGCGGAGTTGTAACCGGGCGTATTTGAAAAAGAGCAGAAAACGCACCACCTTAATGCCGCCGCCGGTGGAACCGGCGCAGCCGCCCACAAACATCAGCGCCACCAGTAGGACCTTACACACCGCAGGCCACTGGTTAAAGTCAGCGGTGCCGAAGCCGGTGGTGGTCATTATCGTGTAGACCTGAAAGAAGGCGGTGCGCAGGTTTTCGCCCATGTTTGTATAGGTCTGGTAATACCAGTTGGCCACCACCAGGATCAGCACCGAGGAGAGGCTCAAGATAACGTAGAGGCGAAATTCCTCATTCTGCCAATAGGCGGAAAATCGTCCTCGTAACCCATGGTAATGAAGAGAAAAGTTTACCCCGGCAAGGAACATGAAGACGATGAGCACTGTTTCCACATAGACCGACTGAAAATGATTGATGCTGGTGGAGTGGGTGGAAAAACCGCCGGTGGCCAAGGTGGCGAAGGAGTGACAGACTGCATCAAAAAAGGAGAGACCACCCAGCATCAGCAATAAGATTTCCACCAGGGTGAAAAGCAGGTAGGCGCTCCAGAGGATCCGGGCGGTGTCTTGAATCCGGGGGGCAAGGCGATCCTTGGTGGGGCCGGGCATCTCGGCTTGAAAAAGCTGCATGCCGCCGATACCAAGGAGGGGCAGCACCGCCAGGGAGAGGACGATGATCCCCATCCCGCCCATCCAGTGGGTCATGGCTCGCCAGAACAAAACGCTTTGCGGCAGCACTTCCACCTGGCTGAGAATGGTGGAGCCGGTGGTGGTGAATCCAGACATGGACTCGAAGTAACAGTCGATAAAGGAGGGCATGGCACCGCTGAAATAATAGGGTAAGGCGCCAAGAAAGGCAAACAGCACCCAACTCAAGACCACCACCGCAAAGCCGTCCCGGTAGCCCAGCTCTTTTTCCGGCGCGAAAAGGACGACCATCATCCCGCCCATCAAGGCCCCGCAACAGGCGCAGCGCAGGAAGTCTGCCACCATGCCGTCGTTGAAGTAGAGGCTGAATGGGATTGGGGTCAGGAGGGTAAACGAAAGGACGATGAGCAGTTTGCCCAGAATATTAAGAACACCGCCGGTTCGCATTTTTTCTTACTCTCTCAGAATCGTTAGATATTGGTCAAAATGGGGGAAGGAATATCTCTCTGCCCGATTTTCTTTGGGGTTCGTTCAGGCGAAGGTCGCCTCCACCACTTGTTGTGCGTCCTTAGTGAAGAAGACCACCAGAGAATCATGGGCCTGGATTACCGTATCGCCGGAAGGAATGATCACCTCACTGCCCCGCACAATGGCGCCGGCAATGGAGCCGCGCGGGAAATAGAGGGATTTCATCGGCATCCCCCGGAATTTTTCACTGTCAGGGATCTTCAGTTCCACCACTTCGGCGTCGCTGCCCAAAAGCGTTGCCACTGAAACGATGGAGCCGCCGCCACGGACAAACCTCAAGATCAGGTTTGCCGCCACCAAACGAGGGCTTAAGGCCACATCAATGCCCAGTTTACCTAGGAGTGGAATAAAATCGGGGCGGGTGATATGGGTGATGCACTTTTTAGCCCCGTGGTGTTTGGCCAGGAGGCTGGAGAGGATATTGGCGGTATCACTGTTGGTAACCGAGATCACTAGATCGGCCTGATCAATTCCCTCGTCAAGGAGGTCATGGGCCTCAAGGCCATCAAAATTAAGCACCACCGTCTCGTCAAGCTGTTCGGTAAGGGCGTCGCAACGGTGGGGATCTTTGTCCACCAGCCGCACCCTAATCCCTTTTTCTTCAAGGTGTTTGGCAACCTGGCAGCCGATGGAGCCGCCGCCGATGACAAATACCTGTTCCGGGGCCTTGCTGGTACAGTTGAAGAGCAACGGCTCAACTGCCGTAATATCGCTTTTCCGCACCACAATATAAATCTTGTCACCCACCGCCACCATATCGTTGCCACGGGGGATGATGGTGGTGTCGCCGCGGGTGATGGCGGCAATGACGAAGCCCAAGCCGCTTTCCTTGTTTTTCAGCTGTTCCAAGGGGACACCCACACAGGGGTTGCAATCGTGAACCACGTAGCCGAGCAGCACCACGTTGCCATGGGCGAACTCCGCCACTTCAAATGCCTCGGAGAATAGTGACAGGCGGACGATTTCGTCGGCCATGGCATGATCAGGACTGATCAGGAGATCGATACCCAGTGCTTTCTCGCTTAACGCCGAGTCCTTGCTGTAGAAATCCTCATTACGCACCCTGGCAATCCGGGTTTTAACGTTATATTGTTTGGAAATGATGCAGGCGACCAGGTTCACCTCGTCGCTGTCGGTAACGGCGATAAAGAGATCGGTTTTGTCGATGCCTGCTTCTTCCAGCACCCGCGTTGAGGCGCCGCTGCCCTGTACCGGCAGGATATTCATTTCGCGTTCAAGGCGGCGCAGCTTGGCGTCGTCCTGATCCACCAGAACCACCTCCTGACCTTCAACGGAAAGCTTTTCGCAGAGATGGCGGCCAACTTGTCCAGCTCCGACAATCATAATTCGCAAGTCATACCCTCCAGCATTGAAGAAGACAATGGCGCAATTGCCAGTAATTTTGTACTCAGCCGCCAGAGAAGAGCGTAAATAATCTGCGGCGGCCCCCGATTTTACGGAATATTGTCCAGAAGAGTTGTTGAAATTCGCTGATTATTTATGCCAACTGATCACCGCCCAGCGAATCGGGGTGCGGCGAGTGAGGGCGACAGTGGCGTTGGGCAACGATTCCAGCCGTTGGTCAACATATCTGGCCAGGCCTTTTTCCTCTTCGGGGTTGATTTGGTGGAGCATCCAGCGGCAGGATTCCATGGCTTCGGCCCGGTTGGTAAAAATACGTTTTTGTTCCAGATCGATAAAGTTGACGCTGGCGTGAATCTCCATCTGGTAAAGCAGGTTGACGGTATAGATATAATCCGGCCCCGGGGCAAGGGGGCGGCCTACGGCGGCGAATAGATCCGGGTCAAAGGGGCCGGTGCCCACCCGGTCGCTGATCACTACCCGTTTTGTTGCCCAGTTGTTGAGCTTGGTGAGCGCGGCCTCTAGATTCTTCACCGACAGGGAGCGGGAGGCAATCACCAGATCGTGGGGTTCGATGTCCAGTTGTTGCCAGTCGTCTTCCCAAGAGGCTTGAACGGTGCGGATATTATTTGTGCCGACGGTTGCCGCTTCCTGGTTGAGGATTTTGAGCATTGCCGGGGAGAAATCAGCCGCCGTTACCTGGCGAACTATTTTTGCCAGCGGCAAGGCGAGGGTGCCGGGGCCAGCCCCGAAATCAAGGGCCGCCCAGGTTGGTTCCGGTTGCAGAAGGGCCAGGAAGCGTTGGGCGTATAGGGACTCCATGTTGCGTTTGGCAAAGGAGGGGGCACGTTTATCCCAGTCCTCCTTCTTGCGGCCACGCCATGATTTTCCTTTGCGCCCTTCCTGCCACATCTGGTTCCAGTCAAGGTCTTGAAATTTCATGATGTTTTATGCCCTTGACTAAGCCCTGGTTATTGCCGGCGGCGCAGGCGGTTAACTACCACGGTGATGGTCTCTTCCGCTGAGGTTAGTTTGCGGGTGCTAAAGGCGATCTCAAAGTCCTTCTCAGCCAGTTGCAGGAACGGGTTCAGGCTCTTGCGGCGCATGTCGTGGGCCAGATAGATGGTTCCGGCAGGGGCCAGAAATGTCTTGAGGATTTTGAGCAGCGGGGCAAAAAACTCTTCCCGAAAGAGAATCTCAGCGCCGACGATGGTGTTAAATTGTTCCATCTTGGGCGGTTTCTTCCAGTCGATGATCTTGAAATCTACGCCGGTCAGGCCACTTGCCGCCGCTGAGACCCGTTGGAAGTCGAGGATGATGGGTTCATAATCGCTTAAGGTAACCTTATGGCCCATGGCGGCGGCGACCAGACCGGGCGCAGCGAGCCCCGCGCCCAGTTCCAGTAAGGTGCTGTCTGGTTCTACCGGCAGGGAGCCGATGGTATGGGCCAGCATCATCGACGCCTCCCACAGTTTGACCCAGAAGGGAAAATCATCGGTATTCTTGAACGGATCCTTGCCAGCCAGCAATGGCTCGATATCGGTGACTTGCAGGATCTGCAGTTCCTTGCCTTGCACCGTTAGGGGTTCAAATTTAACTTTGTAATTCTTGCGGATCTGTTTGAGGATATCCGCTGCTTTGCCCGGTAGTTGATCAGCTTTCATTTTGTTTGTAAATCCTTTCAGTGGACGGTGTCCGGTTGGTGGACAACAGTTTTGAAATGTTAATACCGCAGGAGGCTTAATATCACCAGCGCCGCCAAGGCGAACCGGTAGTAGGCGAAGACCTCAAATGTTTTGCTACGGATGAAGCGGAGCAGAAAGGCGATGACGAAATAGCCGGAAATGGCCGAGGATAAAAAACCGGCCAGGTAAAAGCCCCCTTGGCCGGGGGTAAGTCCCTGGCGAAGAATTTCCGGGACTTTGTAAACTCCGGCGCCGCAAATAATCGGTGCGGATAAGAGGAAGGAGAATCTTGCCACCGCTTGTCGGTTAAGGCCGCGAAAGAGGCCGGCAGTCATGGTGATGCCGCTACGGGAAACCCCGGGGATAATCGCCAGGGCTTGCGCACAGCCGATGAGGATGGTGTCCAGCCAAGTGATGGAGGAAAAATGCCGCCGGTGTTGACCAAGTTTTTCTCCCAGAAGCAGGAGCAGGCCGACACCAGCCAGGGTGACGGCAACCACCCAAGGCTGCCGAAGGTTTTGTTCGATATAGTCGCCAAAGAGCAGGGCGGCAATTACGGCTGGGACGGTACCGGCGGCAAGTTGCAGGGCCAGAGCCCGCATGGAGACGGTTTCGGTACTTTTATCCTGCCAGGAGAGAAGGGCTTTACTCATCAGCCAGAAATCAAGGCGAAAATAGATAAGCACTGCCACCAGGGTGCCGAGATGCAGAACCACATCAAAGGCCAAACTCGCCTCTTTGATACCAAAAAAGGATGCGGCCAAAACCAGGTGACCGGAACTGGAAACGGGCAGAAATTCGGTGGCTCCCTGCACAAGCCCCAAAAAAATTGCGTATAAGATGTTCATGGGGTGGCACTATACGAAAGGAGGGGGGAAATGTAAACTGCAAAGCGGCTCTTGCTTTGGCTGGGAGAGAATCGTGGGCATCAGGCAAAAAAAAGCCGATCCGGTCAAGAGACCGAACCGGCTCTAGGCAGTCATGAGAGGATTAGCAACCCTCGATGGCGCCGCTGCTCTTCTTCTTGATCTTAACCTTAACATTGTTGCCAACTTTCATCTTGCTTGCTTTCTTGCCGCAATCAAGGGTTACGGTGTGGCCGTCCACGGCTGTCACTTCGCACTTTACGGAAGCTGCAAAGCCCACAGCTGCGGTGCTGACGGTAAAAGCCATTGCCAATGCCAAAGCCAACATTTTCTTGTTCATGTTACTCTCCTTGTGTGATGTGTAGTTTGGATTACTAACTAAGCCATGAAAATATAAACTTGTCATCTTGCTTCAAGTTGTAATTGTTAGCATTCGAGGGTCATGGTTTTTCAATTCATACATTATGAATCTAAAATAAGTACCGGAAATTGTCCCTGCTTGTCAACCGGAAAACATTGGCCAGTAAATTCCAAGCTGGAGGGCTTTGCGATAAGTGGCAATAATTATTCGAGGATTGCGGCCACATCCCGGTGCAGGGTGTCTTTGCTGATATATCCCTGGTATTTTTTGACAATAATCCCTGACTTGTTGACCAAGAAAGAGGTCGGTACCCCAACAATGCCGCCGAAAGCTGCCACCGTTTTTTGGTTAGCCATCATGATCGGATAGTTAATGTTGCGGGAATTAATGAACTGCTCCACCGGGCCTTTTGAGGTGTCCAGAGACATGCCGATAACGGTAAATCCTTTGGCTGAGAGTTCTTGCTGTGCCTTGACGAATGAGGGAGCCTCCCTCACGCAGGAAGGTCACCAGGTGGTGAAAAAGTTTATCAGCACTACTTTGCCGTTGAGACTCTGGCTGTCTACCATTTTGCCGTTGGCAACGTTGGTCATGGCAAAGGTTGGCATGGAGGATGCGGCTTGGGCCTGTCCGCAGTAAATACTCAGTGATATTAAGGTAGCCAGAATGGTGGTAAGGCGAGGGTTCCTGATAAGCGATCTGATCATGTTTAACTCCTGCTGACTCCGGGGCAGTTTGGGGGACAAAGACAATATCTGTATCACGGTATTCTAAAGTACTCAACCGACTCTGTACCTGTCAACAGAAAGAAAGCGTCTCTATTCACCTGCCTATAGTTGAACTTCCCCGTCGGATATGGCACTCTTGATTTTCCTTCTTGTTCCTTTAACCGGGCGTTATTTTATGACATCCTCTCTCCCTCCGCAGCTGTCCGGGCAACGTCGTTGGCCCCTTTTTATTGTTGTCGCAGTGGGGGTTTTTATGTCCACTCTGGACAGCAGCATGGTCAATATTGCCCTGCCCTTTATCATGCGTGATTTCGGTAGTCACCTGCACACAACCGAATGGGTGGTGTTGATCTATTTATTGACCATCACTGCGACCTTGTTGCTGTGGGGACATTTGGGCGATCGGATTGGTAAAAATAAAATCTATTCCGGTGGGTTGTTTCTTTTTGCCTTGGGCTCCCTTGCCTGTGCCATGGCCGGAACCCTGGCGGCCTTGATCGTATCTCGTTGTGGGCAGGCATTGGGGGCGGCAATGATGATGTCTACCGGCCCGGCGATTATCAAACAGACCTTTCCCGCCAACCAGTTGGGGCGTAGTCTCGGTTTGATCGGGATTGCCGTCTCTTTGGGCTTGATGACCGGCCCGGCTCTGGGTGGAATTATAATGGAGTTTTATTCATGGCGGGTTATCTTTTTGATAACGGTGCCGGTGGGGTTGGTTTTTTGTTTATTCGCCAGGGTCATTATTCCTGTTACCCCCCGGCAGAAAGTCTCTCATCGTTTCGACTGGGCAGGCGTTTTGTTGTGGGGACTGGCTCTGTTGTTCCTCTCGTTGGCGATCAGTCAGGCTTCGGCTGCAGATCGATCCGGGTTTAGGGTTATATTGTTTCTGGTGGCGGGGCTACTTACCCTGCTGTTTTTTGTCAAGGTTGAGGCGGGCAGTGGCAGCCCTCTGCTGCCGTTACACCTCTTCTCCCGCCGGTTCTTCAATGCTGCCGTGACCTGTGCTGTTCTCTCGTTTATGATTCTGTTTGTGGTGATTATGCTCACCCCGTTTTATCTTGATCGGGTGTTGGCCCTCTCTAGTTCGCGGATCGGTTTGGTGATGATGTCCATTCCCCTGGCGGTGATGGTGGTTGCCCCTGCCGCCGGCCGTCTTTCCGATCGCATCGGCGCTCGTTTGCTCTCAACGGGGGGGCTTGCTCTATCCTGTCTGGGGCTGTTGTTTTTGGCGAATCTGCCCGCAGATGTACAGCCGTGGCAGATTGCGGTGCGGTTGGCATTGATGGGCTGCGGGCAGGCGATGTTTCTCGCCCCCAATAGCGCTTCGCTCTTGGGGAGGGTTGAACGTCAATACGCAGGTGCTGCCGCGGCGTTACTGGCAACGGCAAGAAATTTGGGCATGCTCCTTGGCATTGCTCAGGCCGGGCTGGTTTTTTCCTTGGTTTTCAGCCACGCCACCCACGGCCTTGATATGAAGGATTTTTCTGCTGCCAACACTGATTCATTCCTCCTGGCAATGAGCACGGCCTTTCATGTGGCGGCTGCTTTCGGTCTTCTCGGGGTCAATATTTCCTGGTGGCGGGGTGCGGCTCCCTTTGTGGCCGCTGCGGATGGTGAGCTAGCTAGTGGAGAAAGGTAGTGGGAGGGGGCTGGTCAGGCGGTGACATCGACCAGGGCAAAAGGGCGGAGGTTTGTTTTTTCTTCTAACTTCTTTTTGAAGGTGTGGAGCATGTTTTCAGTGCTTTGGTGGACTGTCAGTGAGACCGGTTGGTAGCCATGTCCTTCTAAGATGGTGGTGAGTTGCGGTAGGGCCTCGGTAAGGTGAGAGCGGGCCGATTTTTCGCCGACAAAAAAATCTCCCCGCAGTCCTTCTCCCTGCATATTTACCTTCAGGTGCATATCGCCAAGACGACTCATCTGCAAAAAGAAATCGATGGAGCAGGTTTCTTTTTCCTCCTGTCCTTGGTCGCCTGCTTCCATTTGCAACATCCATTCTCCCCAGCCAGCGTTGCCGCTGAAAAAGCAAGGAAAGAGCAAGTAGTTGGGTGGGGTGCCGGGCTGATTGGTATTTAGTTGCTGATGAGCATCCAGGAACTTTGCCATCACCTTAAGTTCAGAAACCGGCGACTGCTCTTGGCCTAGATGTGGCGCCATTCGTTCAACGGTTTCGGTCAGTTGTTGGCTCAGAGAAGGGTTAGGGGCAGGTTGTTTGCCGGTTGGGCGCAGGAGGGCCAGAAGTTGGGTGAGTTTGTTGGGTTCTGCCTGACTGCCTATGGCCTTGTCGCCCACTTCCTGGCTAAAGTTGGCAAGGGCGGCAAGCAGGGATGCGGGCAGGGAGGGGGGGGCAGACTGATTTCCCCCTCCGGTGAGTAGGTTTGCCGCCTTGGTAAGGTCTGCTCCTTCGGTGAAGAGAAGACGGACTATTTCTTGCGCAACGCCCTTTTTCCCGGCAGGAGTTAACCACGGTAGGGTTCCGCCTTTCTTGACTTCCAGAAGCAATTCGGTGCCGGGTTTAAGTGGCACCGTGGTTTGGGCGGTGACGGTACGGCCACCGAGATCAAGCAGCGCTTTACCGTCGCTGGTAATCTCTAGAACCGATCCCTTAATGATTGTGCCAGCGATGAAGGTCGGTTTGCCAGCTGGTTGCTTGTTGGCGTCGGTGGTTGTTGCTGCGACAGCTTTGGTGGTTGTTCCCTGAGCTTTAATTGGGGTTTTGGGATCGATTTTCATTGGCAGAAGGGGTCTCAGGGAAAGATAGATGGGCGGTCTAATCGTTACCGGGCAGATTTAGCCCGGTTGGTGGTCGTGTAACGGCAGGAAAATCTGTACCTCGATGCCAGCGGCCAGCCGTTGCAGGACAAAACTGCCGCCATGCCCTTTGACAATTCGCTCAACCATGGTCAAGCCCATGCCGGTGCCATATGTTTTGGTGGTAAAAAAGGGATCCTTGGTTGCGGCCAGGTTGCCGTTGCTAATGCCGATGCCGGTATCCGACAGTGTTACCGTCACGCCGCAGTCTGTTTTTACCACCGCAATGGTCAGGGTGCCGCCTTCCGTCATTGCCTCGACACTATTTTTAACCAGATGCAGGAACATCTGTCGCAGCTGGCGGACATCCATCTCGAGCAACGGATCTGGTTCTGGGAGATCAAGGACAGTTTCAATCCCCTGCCTGGTGATTGGTGATTGCATCAAGAGCAGGGTTTTACGGATTACCGGATAGAGAGGGGCCAGTTCCTTATGAAAGTCAGCTTGGGTGACAAAGTCAAAGAGATCCTGGAGGGTTGCTTCCATGCGATCGGTTTCTTTGACCATGACACTTAAGTATTTTTCATACTCGGGGTCGTCGATCTTTTTGGCCAGAATCCGTGAGACGCCGCCGATGGAGGTGATGGGGTTTCGCAGCACATGCACCATTTGCGCGGCCATCTGCCCCAAAGCGGAATAACGTTCCGCTTTAACTAAGAGGTCCTTGTTTTGATCAATCTCTTGATTTAGTGCTTCCAGTTCAAGGATCTGTTTCTGCATGTCCATGTAGAGATGGCTCTGCTCAATGGCAAGACTGGCCTGGTTGGCAAACAGTTCTAAGGCGCGAATAGAATCGTCTGGAATTGGCCGTTGGGTAACGAAATTATCAGCGATTATTACCCCGAAAGCGCGGCGTGGAGAAAAAAGAGGTACCAACACGAAGGAGTCTTCGCCGAGGAGTTCGATGAGGTCGTGGGGCACGCTCATGGTGGGGGGCGGGTCACGTCTCTCCCCTCGTCGTTCGTAGGGAACCGGAACACTGCCGTTCTTACTGGATACCTTGATGCTCCGGCGTTCCTTGGCCGCCTTGATCAAAATATTATCCACATCCGCAGCTGGCACCCGCATTTTTTTGACAATCTGGTTCACCGCTCGGTCTTCGCAGTTGAAATGTTTTCGGGCATCATCGATGATCTCAAGAAGTTGGTAGTCCTTGTCTTGTAGTTCGCTCCAAACTTCAGCCGCGCTTTCCCGGCAGTCGGGGCCAATGGCGTGTCGGCCTTCGAGGATGGAGTCATCATCGTTGAACATGGCCAAAAAGGCCCGATTGAAGCGTAACCCTTCGTTGGCGGTGATCCCCACCAGAATGGCCTGGAGGATCTCGTCAAGCTCCAGGGTGGACAGGTAAACCGTGTTCATCTTCACGGAGAGCTGGTGCAGCAGTTGAATGCGGAAATGCGCTTCTTCCAGTTCTGCTTGGTATTTACGATTTTCAAAAATCAGGCGACGTTTTTCCAGGGTTTTTTTGACGACAAAGAGGATTTCATTAAATTTGACCGGTTTGGATAAAAAATCATCAGCCCCCTTGCGGATACAATCCATGGCGATTTGCAGGTTAGCCATGCCGGTGAGCATGATGATGGAGAGATCAGGATGATCGTTGGCTAAGCGCGGGAGGAGGACATGGCCCTCAATGTCAGGCAGGCCGATGTCAAGAAGGACAAGGGCCACGGACATGTTCTCAAGTTTCTGGAGTAGTTCATTTGCGTTTGCCGCCACATCGACAGCAAAGTTCTGTTCCCGTAGGTAAGAAGCCAGTGGTTCACGTATCGCTGGGTCGTCATCAACAACGACGATTATCTCATTGGCGTCGAGGAGAACATCGGCGGCAAGGGATACATGCTCCCGGTATTGGGCCATGGAAGCAACCATAGAAGTCACAAATTGGGAAAATGGAGGTTTATCTTTGCCCGTCGGCAATAGCTGTGGTGACCGAGCGGACCTGCATCATGTAGCTTCAATTGGACGCTTTTCGCAGGAGAACTGTCAAGTATAAATTATCGGAATTACCCTATCTAGTGCCCGTCCATAAACGGTCTTTTTGCCGTATCTCTGCGTCATGCTCAAAAAATAATGCTCGGAATATCAAATATATGCCTGTGCTTATTTTTTGAGCAGTCCTTGATCTACGACAAAAATCCTCATTTATGGACAGACACT